>CAZIGU010000060.1:0-6188 GCA_964538545.1 uncultured Candidatus Peribacteria bacterium | reverse complement strand
ATTACCAAATATAAGAGAACTTATGAGTATAGTAGATTATTCTAAGTCAGATTGATCTAATTATTGGTATGATTCTAAGTTTACACTGAAAAATCGGTACTATTGGTCGTCTACTACCTATGCAGGCAGTACTATTAATGCTCGCTCTCTCTATCCCTACAATGCCCTTACTTACAACTACTCTAAGTCCAATCTTTTCAATGTTATTTGTACTCGCTAAGCTTGATTATTTGATAATTTGATTATTTAAAAAACAACTTCTTTTAAAAGAAGTTGTTTTTATTTCTCACAATTGGTGCACTTGACTGGAATTGAACCAGCGACCCTTGTCTTCGCAGGACAATGCTCTTCCACTGAGCTACAAATGCAAAAACTTGATTTAAGTATAGATAAAAAAAAGAAAAGTAAAGTTTTTTTGAAAACTACTTGTAAAAAAAGACAAAAATATATAATATTTTTGTCTTTTGGTTTAAAAAAGGAGATTTTCTATGAAAGATAAAATATTATTAGTTTTGTTGTTTTTTTTCTCATTCAATACATATGCATATGATGAAAATACAATTTTGATGTATGATTCATATTATATAAATGTTGATATAGAAAAAACAAAACTTGATTTTTATGGTTATTTGCAAGGAGAAAAAATACTTATAGAAACATATACTGTTTCTACTGTTAAGAAAAATCTCCCTCATCCAAAAGGTCAAGGAAATGCTTATAAAGTAGAAATAAATCCTTGGTGGTATCCTACAGATTTGTCTATAAAGACTTTTGTAGAAAAAGGTATTTATTTACAAAAAGCAGTTCCACCTGGTGATAAAAATAACTATATGGGAACATTTAAAATCTATCTAGACCATAAAGTAAAAGGTAAAGGAGAAGTTTTTAGAATACATGGCACTTTATCTCCACAAACTATAGGTTCAAGAGAAACAGGAGGATGTGTGAGAATGGATAATAATATAGGTGAAAAATTTGCAAAAATTATAAAAACAGAACTAGATTCTGGTAAAAAAGTAATAGTAAATTTTTCTTAATTTTTTACAAAGAAGTGATTTTAATCACTTCTTTTGACTTTTTTTAAAAATATATAAAATTATAACTTATTTTTTAAAATAAATCTATGAGTTTAGTTTGATATAATCATATATTAGAATGAGATAATAAAACTTATTGTAATAATTCATTAAATGATTTAAGAACAAGAAAATGATTATTAAAAATTTTTTATGAAAAATGATTAGTTTGTTATGAATCCAAAAATTTTTTAATTACTTTAAAAAGTGCTCCTTATTCTGATAAGGATTGATTTATTGTATACTCATGAGAAAATACAAATGTATCTTCTTTAACAGATTTAACAAATTATGAATTTGAAGAGTTTATAGAGCTTCTTTCAAATATTGAACATAATATAAATAAAGATTTTAAATATGATTTACAAAATTGAAACAATGATTTTATAATCTGACTTAATACTTCAGTTATCCCTTGACTTTGAATGGTCCAATCTGTTTTTAGACCTCATTTTCATTTTACATTATTAAATACTATAGAATCAACTTCAAACAATATCAAAACTCAAGTTTTAGATATAGTAGATATATGTGAAGAAAAAAGAAAAATATTTTGTATTAGAGATGAAAATATACAACATATGACTAATATTTTAAATATATTAGATGATATAAAAATAATTAAAAATTGAAAACTTATAGTAGAGATTTCATATATATTAAAATGAGATCATATAGATTTTTTATTACCAGAAAGTTATTTATTTCATAAAAATAATATCGAATATATAAAATCAATTTATTCTATATTTGATTCATATCTTAAAAATCATTTTTACTTAGTTTTAAATTGAGATATTTCAAATTTTTGATTTTCTATATGATTTAAAAAAATAGATTGAAAAAATATTTTTAGATTGAAATTTTTTGTTAAAAAACCTCAAGATAATTGATGAAGTATGGAAATGTTTTATCATTCAATAACTAGAAATAGAGTAGAAAATCCAAATTTACCAGATATGACAGATTGGCAAGAAAAAATAAAATCATATTTTTAAAAACTTTTGACAAAATTGTTTTTAAAGATATCATATCTATATGAGAATTATTCTTATTTTAATATCTAATTTTAAAACTATGAGAGAATTATATAAAAAAGCTCTAGAATCATATATAGAAATGCTAGAAATACATATAGATACTAAAACAGAAGATTTGCTTTTTCATAGAGAAACTGAAGTTTTTTATGATAATTTATTTAAAGTAGCTCATCAAATAGGAGAGAGGTATGTTGATTTAGATGGTAAGATAAATCCTTCTATTTCCTTAGAAGAAAAAAAGAAAAAAGCAAATCAAATAATTTCTGATTTACTTAAAGAAATAGAAAATTATAAAGATAATAATCAAATTTCTACTTGAACAGATGATTTACTATGAGGTTTAGCTGATGAACTTGAAGATATTAAATGAACTTCTAAATGATTTTTAAATTAAAAGGTTTTTAAAAACCTTTTTTTCTTGAAAAAATAATATTTATTTATATTATAAAAATAATATTTTATAAAAAACAATATGTCAAAATACACAATTAAGTGAAATTTATTATCTTATGATGAAAATAGTATAAATCAAGATTTAGAAGATATTTTAAGAAATAGATTTATAAATTGAGAACTAGATAAAGATTTAGATGATTTATATGACCCATATTTGTTGCCAGATATGCAAAATCGAGTTAATAGAGTTTTTGAAGCTAAAGATAAATGACAAAGAGTTATGATTTTTTGAGATTATGATGTTGACTGAATAACTTCAACTTCTATTATGATGCATTTTTTGAAAAAAATATGAATTCAAGCAAGTTATAGATTGCCAGATAGAGTAAAAGATTGATATTGAATGAAAAAATATTTTATAGATGAAATACATTCTTTATGAGTATCACTTATTATAACAGTAGATTGTTGAACTAAAGATGCAGAAATTATAAAATATGCAAAAGAATTATGAATAGATGCTATAGTAACAGATCATCATGCAGTTCCTGAAATAATACCAAAAGAAGCAATTGCTATAATAAATCCAAAAAGAAAAGATAGTATTTATCCTTTTAAGGAATTATCTTGAGCTTGAGTTGCTTTTAAACTAGTTTGTGCTTTAGCTTCAGAATTGTTTACTATAGATGATTATAAAAAATATTTAATAGAAACTATAGATATAGCTGCTATTTGAACAGTTGCAGATTGTATGCCAATAGTTGATGAAAATAGAATAATTGTAAAATATTGACTTGAACAAATCAAAAACTCTCGTTCACTTTGAATTAGAAAACTTATTGAAAATAAAATAAATTCAGATTTAGATGCAGATTTATTTTGATTTTTTATATGACCTAGGTTAAATGCTACCTGAAGACTAGATACACCATATAAATGAGTAAATTTAATACTTAATAATTGAGATAAAATAGATACTTATTTATATGAGATAGAACAAATAAACAATAAAAGAAAAGAATTAACAACATATTTTTATAATAAATCTTTAGGTAATATATGTATTGATGATAATGTTATTTTTTATGATGATGAAGAAATAGATCATTGAATAATTTGAATAATAGCATGAAGATTGACAGAAAATTATTTTAAACCATCAATAGTTTTAAAAGATGAGTGAGATAAACTTGTTGCTAGTTGTAGAAGTCCTGATTATTTTAATTTAGTTGAATATTTAGATAAGTATAAATCATATTTCCTTCATTTTTGATGACACAAACAAGCTCGATGATTTAGTATATCTAAGGAAAAATTTATAGATTTTAAAAATGATTTTTTAAATGAGCTAAACAAAATAGATTTTTCTATGTATAAAAAAAATCTGAAAGTTGATAAAATTATTTCACCAGAAGAAATTTGATTTAACCTATTAAATAAAATAAATAAATATAAACCTTATTGATTTGGTAATACTAAACCGATATTTATGTTAAAAGATTTTGATATATTATGAGTTGATTATATATGAAAAACTTTTGAGCATATAACTATAAAAAATAAATTTTGATTTAAAATAATGTGATTTTTTATGGGTGATTTATATGAAGAATTAAGAAAAATAAAAAAAATAGATATTATTTTTGATATTTCAGAAGAAGAATGGATGGGGAAAAGAAATATAACACTTAAAATTGTAGATTTAGCAATAGTGTAATATTTGAAAAAATAAAAAATATAAATATATTAAAATATGTTTATATTTTTTTATTTTTTTATATGTTAGATATAATAGAAAAATTTGAGTCTAAAAGACAAGAAATTAACTGAGAAAAAGTATATAAGGCTAGGGAAATAATGGAGATTTTTTGATACAATAAATGGGAAAGATTTGAGTGAGCTATAAGAAGAACTATTGATTCTATTGATAATAAAAATACAGCTAAAGAGAATTTTAAAGAACTTAATTTGACAAATACTTGATGAAGACCTAAAAAAGATTTTTTAATAACAAAATGATGATGCTATCTATTATTAAAAAAATGTGATCAAAGGAAACAAGAGGTTACTATATTGACTCAATATTTAAAAAATTTATATATAGATGTTAAGTCAAATAAAATAGAGGCAGAAAATTATACTATAAAAAAACATTTTTTTAGAAAAAAAGATTTTTCTTTTGATTTACTTATTTTTTATTTTCCTACACAAAAACAGGATTTAAAATAGATGAAAATACAAAAACAGATATGTTTATAATAGAAGAAAAATATAAAAATTTATCAAATACAGTTATGACTTGATCTGAAAATAAAGAAGAATTAAAAGAAGAAATATCAGATAAAAACATAAATTTTGTTAAAGAAGATATAAAAACATTTGATTCAGATCTAGAAAATTATCTAAAATCTCCTCAAAAATTTAATTATTTTTATAAAGACTCTAATCCAAGAAATGATTTTACTAAAACACTATCTTGAGAAAATCTTATTAAATCTTATTTTGTTTTTTGAAACAATTGATTATATAGGGATAGCTGTTCTTTATTATCAAAAAATAAATGTAATACTTTATCTAAATGATTGTATGTGTTTGAAGATGTATTTAAAAAGACTTATTCTTGATATGAAGATATATCTATAACTAAATCATTAAAAGATGAAAATATATATTGTGTTAAATATAAATATAAATTAAAATACGATACTTCAAATGAGTATATTGAAGAAGTTTTTAATTATAATTTAAACAAAAAAAATTGAAATTATGAAATTTCAAATAGATATTGTGAACAAATAAAAAAATGAGATAGAAATATAAAATGTCCTTTTACATTAAAAAATTATTACTGTAAATAAAAAAATATGGATATAATTGTAAAAATAATTATGTGAATCATACTTATATCAATTTGAGTTTTGATTTTAAAATTTAGAAAAAATATACATGAATGGACTTGAAATTTTGTATGGGCTGAACAATATATTGGTAGATGATGAACTTTTTTGGTTTTGATATTGCTTTGATGTTTTTTTATAATATGGTGAGTTTCTTACCCTTTTTGATGATTAGAGTTTCTTTTTTGACGAAGTACAAACTCTTGAGAAACAAAAGCTAATTTTTTAGAATAATAAATAATTTTTAATTTTTATAATATGAAAATAGTTATATTTTTTTTAATATTGTTTTTTCCATTTTTTTCTTATTCTTATGATGATGCTTCAAGAGAAGTTAATTTAAAAGAATCTTTTATTTATATATTTGAAAATATTCATAAAAATGAACTAAAAAATAGTAAATATATAAACCTAAATATCACTTGAGTTAAAAAAGAAGATGCTTTTTATAATATTCTTCAAAAAATGGTTTATTTAGAATTGATTGATAATAAAAATATACAAATAAATCCTAATTCAAAAATAAGTTTATATTATTATTATGTTATATTAAAAAAACTAACTTGATACGATTTTTATACTTCTGATGAAATAAAATATTTAAAATCTAAAAAACTTACCTACCTAGATTTAGAAAATATAACTAAATATTTACAAGATAAAAAAGATATAGAAAGAAAAATAGAAATAAATCAAATATCACAAAAAAGAAATGAATTTGATTTATTGTATAATGTATATGATATGATTACTTCAAATCACTACGACTCAGAAAAGTT
>CAZIGU010000059.1:0-6256 GCA_964538545.1 uncultured Candidatus Peribacteria bacterium | reverse complement strand
TTTTCTCAATTTTTATTTGTAAAATAAATATTTTTAATTTTATTTATATCAAAATCTTTTTTATCAACTCATAGTATGATGTTAGTATTTTCTAGATTTTTTGAATCAAGATTTATACTTATATTATATCAATTTAATATAGTAGCTAGAGTGTAAGATATTTGTTCTACAGTTATATTTGAGTTTGATAATTTTTCTTTATCTATATTTACACTTATTTTTTTATAAGTAGTAGAATTAAAGTTTCAAATATCTTCTATTCACATTCATATTTTTTCAGTTTCTTTTTGTACTTTTTGCAAAAAATTTCAAATATCTTCTTTAGATCAATTTCATATTATATTTATCATAAATGTTGCCATAACAGGAGGTCATGGAGGGTCTTCAAGTAGTCTTATTTTTAGATCAGGATATTTTTTAAGTAAAAAACTCTTTAAATGATCTCTTATCAAAATAGTATATTGTTCAGAGTTTAATCTATCTTTTCATGAAATTTTTTCATATTCTTCTAAACTCAATAAATTTATTCTAGATGATAATTGATTTTCTCAATTTCTTTGTAATCATCATCTAAATAAATTTGCAAAATCTCATATAAAAGCATTTCATATAGTTGTTGATATATTTTTAGTTATATCTAAATTAGGGTATTTTTTATATAAATCATCATTTTTTAAAAAGAAATTATTCATATCTTCAGATATAGAAATCAATTTATCTTTAGTATAATTTCTAGGAGCATCTATCCAAACATATATTTGATTTTGATTTGATTTAGGTAGCATTCTAGCTTTAAATATTCAAGCATATATAGGTCATAATATAACAGCAAATAAAGTTATCCAAAATATTATCTTAAATATTTTTGTTCTATGTATTTTTTTTCTATTTAAAAAATATTTCATTATTTTTAAATAAACTAATCTTATATCATATTTTGAATGTTTTATTTCTTTTTTTTCTCTATCTTTCTCGCTTACCTCTTTAGCAGAAATATAAGATAACCAAGGATTTATTGAAAAAGCTATAATTAAAGATATTATCAATGCTATTATAGCGTATTTAGGTATAGGTCACATATATTCTCACATCATTCATCATACAGCAAACATAGCACCAAAAGCAAGTAATCTAGTTAAAGTAGATAAAACTACACCAACTCACACTTCTTGCACTCACTCTAATACAGCATTCAATTTACTTTTTCATGTTCTTACTCTTTCTTTCAAATGCCTTGAAATATTTTCAACAACAACGGTTGAATTATCTACAAGCATTCATAATACAAGTATTAAAGCAAATAAAGTTATTCTGTTTACATCATCTCATAAAAATACTCAAACTGTAAAAACTAAAGCTAAACTTAATGGTATCGAAATAGCAGTATTTAAAGCATCTTTAAAACCTAAATATAAAGCTAAAACTAAAAAAACTATAATAACAGATTGTATTAAATTAACAATTAACATATTAGTAGCATTTTTTGCAGTCTCTCACTCATCTTGAATAATTGTTATTTCTATATTTTTTGGTAATTTATTTTTTAAATCCTCCATTTTTTCTTTTATACTACTTGTGAAAAAAGGTCAATTAGTTCATTGTTTTTTTCAAAAACCTAAAAATATAGATATATCATTTCATTTTTTATCTTGAAAGCTAGAATAATCATTATCTAAATAACTTCAATATTTTATACTTGCAATATCTTTTAGATATAAAATATTTCAATTATTATTAGATATTACAATTTTTTCAAAATCATTTATATTTTTAGATTTTGCATTTACTTCTACAAAAAACTTTTCTTCTTTATTTTTATATTCTCAAGAAGGTAGTTTTATGTCATTTTTTTTCAATACTTCAATTATTTGCATAATATCAGTATTTTTAGCTTCAATTTTATCTAAATCTAAACTTATTATAATATCTTTTTTATATCATCATACTATATCTATAGTAGTTATATTTTCTATAGTTTTTATTTCTTCTTTTATCAAGTTTCATATTTGACGAAGATATATATATTTTTCTTCATCACTAAGTATTTCATTTTTTTCTTCTTTATATCTTATAGTATAAGTTATTTGAGACAATTCATCAGGATCTATTGTTTTTATAAACGGTATTCATACTCACAAAGGCTTTAGATCCATGTTTTCATTTATTTTTTGATTTAACATTATCTTAGCATCTTCTTTATTAACTCATACTTCAAATTTTACCATTATTCAAGCAAAGTTTTCCATAGAAACTCAATAAACTTCATCAACTTTATTTATTTCCATTATCTTATTTTCTAAATTAGAAGTTACAAAGTTTTTAACTTCATTACTATCTAATCAATTTGCTTCTATTCATATCATAAAAGCAGGAACAACTATTGTAGGATTATATTGTTTAGGTATAAAAATATAAGAAGCTACTCATATAATTAAACTTAAAATTAAAAATACAATAGTTATTTTAGAATTTTGTATAAAGAAATTTGCAAATTTTGCGAACATATTATTAATATTATTATTTATAAAATATTTTTACTCCAATATTTCTCAATCAAAAATATTTTCTTTTCAGTCAGTAATCATTTTACTTCAGATAAATAATCATTTGAGTTTAGTATTTCAATATTTTTAAATTTTACTATTTTTTTTCAGTCTTTTTCTTCTAAAACATAAACTCAAGGTATTCAAAAATTTTGTAAAATAGCTTTATTATCTATAACTATATTTTCATTTTCAGATACATTTTTTTTGTTTTCAATAAATACTTTTACATATTCTCATATTTTTATATTTTTTTGAGAATTATTTATCTTTATTTCAATGTTTTGTTTTTTAGTTATGTTTTCAATTGTAGGTAAAATATTTACTATTTCTCAAGTTAAAGTTCAAGATAATCAATTTATTTCTATTTTTACTTTATCATTTATATTTATAATTTTTTTTGTTTCTTCATCTACTCAAATAACTACTTTTATTTCATTATTTGTAGATATATTATAAATAGGAGTTCCAGGTCAAACGATTTGTCATATCTCAGATAATTTTTTTGTAATTATTCAAGAAATAGGAGATATTATTTTTGTATTTTCTATCATTACAGATGCATCGTTTTGACTTGCTTTTACTTGTGATATTTCAGCGTCTATTTGTTTTAGAGAAGATTCTTTTTGTTTTTTAAGAGTTTCAATAGCTAATTTTGCTTCACTTAATTGATTTTGAGCTAATTCTTTTTGTTTTTCTGAAATTTGTTTTTTTGTATTTATATCAGTTACTTGTCAATTTCATTGAGCTTTATATTGATTATATGTTTGCTTTAGAGTATCTATTTGCTTTTCTCGTATAGATACTTGTTTTTCTAACATATCAATTTGGTTTTTTGACTCTTTTTTAAAATTTTCTATATTATCAATACTTCATTTTAATCATAAAAAATAATTTCAAGAAACAGTGAGTATAATTTTTTCAAGATTTCACTGTAATCAAGTTATTTGAGTTTTGTATGTATTTATAGTAGCATCAGAAAAACTAGAAGATGAAATAGAGTTTTCCATTACTTTATAAGTATTTTTCAAAATATTTCTTAATTCATTTGAAAATAAATTATTATATTCTTTCAAAGTATTTTCTATATTTTCTTTACTATCAGTCTTTAGGTTAATTACTTCCTCTTTTTTACTTATTATATATCTTAACTCATTTTCTCAATTAGTTTTTAATGTTGTATTTTTAGCTCAAAGATATATTTCATAACTATCATTTTTATATTTATTTTGATTAGTTACACCATATAAATTATCTAAAAAATCTATTATATTACTCAATACAACATTTGCATTTTCAATAGCATTTTTAGAATTATTATATATATCTTCTTCTTTTTGTTTTAATATATTTTTATTATTTTCAAGATTTGTTTTAGCTGTTTCAAGTCATATTTGAGCTTGTTCTATTTGTGATGATGCAGTTTTTAATTGTTCTTCAGTTATATTTTTTATATCATTTAATCAATTATTGCTTCAAGAAACTCATATATTTGCCATATCAATTCAATTTTGTATCTGTTTTAGTTTCTCTTCTGCTTGAAGTATTTGTTTGTCATAAGTTTCACTAGTTAAATTTTTTAAAAGATTTAATTGATTTATAATATTTTCAGATGAATTGTATCAAGTTTTAGCTTCTATTCAATCCAAAGTTCGTATTATTTCTCAATCTCTAACACTATCTCCAACTTCTTTATTCATACTTACAACTTTTCATCATATTTTAGCTCATAAGACAATATTATCAAAACTATCAGTATATCATACAAAATTTTTAATACTTTCTAAATTTCCACTTTTTACTTCAGAAGTATTGTAATATTTTTTTACTATATATTTTTTTTCCTCACTACAGCTATTTATAAACAATAAAAAAACAAGTCATAATAATAAGTATTTTTTTTTCATATATAATTTAGTTAAAAAATAAAGATTTAATTTCAAGTAATAATTTTTTCTTATCTATATTACATATAGACAAATTATTTTTTATATTTCATAACTTTTCTATAATTGATAAAAATAAAAATGCTTTCTCTTTTGTAAATCAAGCTTTATTTTGCAAATTATTTTTTATTTTATCAAAAATAATTCTTTGCTTAATATCAATTAGATTTTTTTCTTCTATTCATAAATTATATCAATTTTGATTTATTATAGAGAATATATTTTTATTTTTATCAGGGAAGTCTAAAAATTCTTCAAGTATTTCTAAAAAGTTATCCATATTCCACTTTTCAAGTATTTCGTCTATAAAATTATCATAATTTATAAAACTTTCTTCTATAACTTCCAATATCATATCTTTTTTAGAAGGGAAGTGATAATATAAGCTAGATTTTTTTATATCAAGCATTGTTGCTATATCTTGCATAGATACACTATCAAAACTTTTATCAAAAAATAATAATTCTATTTTTTTTATTATTTCTTTTTTATTCATAATAATTTATTTAAATATTTAACCTACCGTTTGGTAGAATTTATTATATAAATATTTTTTATTTGTCAATATGTATTTTTCTCATAAAAAACTTTATAAAAATAAATAAAGATCAAATTTTATAAAAAGTGAAAATATTTTTTGACTATTTTATATTTTTTAATATAATCTTGCAGTTAATTGTCTTATATTGACAATAATTTTAGATAACTAAGCCCCAAAAAAGTTATTTTTTAATTTTAATTTTAATTTAAGTTAATATGCCTATAACTAAATCTGCTAAAAAAGCATTAAAACAAAGTAAAAAAAGAAATTCTAGAAATGAGCATTTTAAAGATTTATATAGAGAATCTAGAAAAGCTTTTGAAACAGCTATTAAAAATAAAGATCTTGAATTAGCTAAATCAATTTTATCTAATAAAAAAGAAAATTGAGTTACAGTTAAATCTTGATTACAATCAATTATTGATAAATTAGTTAAAAAAAACATAATTCATTCAAATAATTGAGATAGAAAAAAATCAAAATATACTTTGATTTTAAAAAACTTAGAAGCTTCTTTAAAATCTTAAATAATATATAAATGAAAGAAATTAAGAAAGCCTTAAATGATGATATAAAAGCTACAAAAGTTAAGCTTATAAATGAATCTTGAGAAGTTATATGAGAAATGTCTTTACAAGAAGCTAAACAGAAAGCTAAAGAATTATCTTTAGATTTGATGGAAGTTACAAAAACAGAAGATCTCACTATAGTTAAAATGTTAGATTATTGAAAATTTCTATATAAACAAAAAAAAGTAGATTCAAAAAATAAACGAAAATGAAAAGCTCCTGATTTAAAAACTATAAAAATAACTTTCAAAATATGAGATCATGATTTAGAGGTTAAAAAAAATCAAGCACAAAAATTTTCATCTTCAGGTCATCCTTTAAAAGTTGTATTAACTTTAAGATGAAGAGAGAATAACTATGAAGATATAGCAAAACAAAAAATTGAAACTTTTGTAACTATGTTAGAAGAATTTTATAAAATAGATAAAAAACTATCTAAAAGTTGAAATAACTTTATAGTTATGATGCTTCCTAAATAATTTATTTTTTAAATAAAAACTTATGTTAAAAACTAGAAGTTGAGTTAAAAAAAGAGTAAAAGTTACAGCTAAATGAAAATTTAAACTACAAAAAGCTGCAAAAAGACATTTACTTTCAGATAAAACTAAAAAAGCAAAATGAAGAAATAAATATGGTATTATAGCCTCTTCTTCAGAA
>CAZIGU010000058.1:0-6270 GCA_964538545.1 uncultured Candidatus Peribacteria bacterium | reverse complement strand
ATATCATAAAAGATTGGAGCTTTTATGGTGATACTGCTATTATAACAACAGCTTGTAGTTCTATATTATGAGAATCTATTATATGAATAAATATATATGAAGTTTTAAAAATGGATTATAATAATATAGTTGAGCTTATTTGAGATGAAATAAGTGAAAAAAGAAAAAAAGCATCTATTTTGGGTCTTTTGACTACTAGAAATGCAATTCATAAGTTTTTAAATGATTGATTAAAAGATGATTTTATAGATTTAATAAAATAATATGATTAAATTATCTAAAAAATGAGGATATACTCTTAAGGCTATGATTTATATAGCCAAAAAAAATCAAATTGTTAAAATAACTGATATCTCAAGAGATTTAGAAATATCTGATAATCTTTTGAGAAGAATAATATCTGATATAGAAAAAACACAAATTATAAAAACTATAAAATGAAGGAATTGATGAGTTATTTTAAATAAAAATTTATCTGATATAAATGTTTATGATGTACTTAAATCAGTTTGAGAAGATCTTCATATAACAGAGTGTAGTGCTTGAAGAAATTGTGATAGAGAAGATATATGTCAGACTACATCTATTTTTAAATGAATACAAAAATGATTTAATATGATTTTAAAACTATATACTTTTGATAAAATTATAAAAAATGAACAAGAAAAATAAATATTGAATTATGCATTGATGATATATTTACTATTTATTAGATGAATTATTGCATAATTATGCTATATTATATATATGAGAAAATCTTACATCATCTTCAAATATATATTATCATAATCCTATAATTGAAGATAATTTAGAATTATATGATAAAAATATAAAAATACTTTCTCAAACAAATTCTACTATTGTATTAGAAGTAATAATTTTTAAAGAAAATATAAATTATGTTACTTGAATATATACATTTATAAGAAAAAAATAAAAAAGTTAAACTTTAATAAGTCTAACTTTTTTATATGTCTTGTTTTTCTAGATGTTCTTTCATTTTTTCAGTTTCTAAAGATTTTTTAAAAAATCAATATATAACTATTATTGAAAAAGTAATTATACTTTATACAAAAAGATCCATTTTTAATCATAATCATAAAAAATTTGATAATTCTTGTAATATAAATGTACTTATAATAGTTGCTAATGCAAAAACTATTATAAGTAAAGGTAAAAGTAAAAATGCTATCATGAATAAATTATTATAATATAATAAAAAAGACTAAAATTTTTTAGTCTTTTAATAATTAAATTATATCTAATTTAATAGAAGGCCCCATAGCATTACATACGTAAACAGTATTTATATATTTTCATTTAGCTCATGAAGGTTTTACTTCTCTAATAGTAGATATAAATTTTTCTAAATTTGCTTTTAAATTATCTTTACCAAAAGATAATTTACCAAATATAGAGTGAACGTTTCATTGTTTATCAGTTTTGAATTCAAATTTTCAAGCAGATATTTCTCTAGCTATAGACATAATATCTTCTCAAACAGTTCAAGTTTTTGGATTTGGCATAAGTCATTTAGGACCTAGTACTTTAGCTATTTTTCACATTTGTCTCATCATAGAAGGAGTAGCTATACATACATCAAAATCAAGAGCAACAGCTCAAGAAGCTATATTATTTACTAAATCTTCACCTCAAGCAACAGTTACACCTAATTTTTTAAGTTCATCAGCTGAGTGAGTTTCAGTGAAAGCACATATTTTAACAGTTTTACCTGTACCATTTGGTAAAGTAATAGTAGTTCTTATCATTTGATCGGCATATTTTGGATCAAGATTTAAGTTGAAGTGTACTTCTACTGTAGGATCAAATTTAACAGTATTAGTTTTTTCAAGTAATTCTAAAGCTTCATCTATAGTATAAGCCATATTTTTATTAACAAGCTCTGAAGCTTTATTATATTTTTTACCTCTTTTTGCCATAATAATAATTTTTAAAAAATAAAAGGTTCAATCGAGTTTTTAAAACTCTTCCTTAAAGGCTAAAATATTATATGAAAAATATTTAAAAGTCAAAAAATAATAATAAAACCAATATATTATTTATGTTTTATGTTTTTAAAAATTTTACAAAATCTTTTTTTGAGTTAAAAGAGATTTTGTTTGTATTATAACAAGTAATTCAAGTAAAAAATATTTAAAAGGTCTAAAAAATTACTATTTTTTTGATTTTTTGATTTAAAAAATTATACTTCAAAAAATAATTATTTATAGTTTATAAAAATGCAAGAATTAGAAAAAATTTTAAAAGATAAATTTTGATTAGAAAGTTTTAGAAATTGACAGTTGGATATAATATCATCTATTATAAATTGAAAAGATACTTTAGTTTTTATGCCTACTTGATGAGGTAAGTCTCTTACTTATCAAATGCCTTGAATTTATCTGAAATGATTATGTATAGTTATATCACCCCTTATATCTCTTATGAAAGATCAAGTAGATAAATTGAATTCTTTAGGTATAAGACGAGAGTTTATAAATTCTTCTGTTTCATCTTTTGATAAAAATAATATATTAAATGAAATAAGTTTAAATAGTTTTGATTTTGAAAATGAAATAAAATTTTTATATATAGCTCCAGAGAGATTAAATGATAGTATTTTTTTGAAAGTAATACAAAAAGTAAATATATCTTTAATTGCTATAGATGAAGCTCACTGTATAAGTCAATGGGGGCATGATTTTAGACCTAGTTATTTAAAAATAAAAGATTTTATAGAAAATATTAGAAAAAATAAACATTTTCCTATTGTTGCTTTGACAGCTACAGCAACAAAAAAAGTAAGAGAAGATATTGTAAGTAGACTTTCTATGAAAGATTATAATATTTTTACTAAATGATTTGATAGAAAAAATCTTTTTTTGGTAGTTAGAGAAATATCTAAAGAACAAGAAAAATTTGAAAAAACTCTTGAAATAATCAAAAAAACTCCTCCTTATTGAATAATATATTGTTCTTCAGTTAAGGCTTGTAATAAAGTATATGAATATTTATATTCAAAAAATATAAAAGTATGAATATATAATTGAGAAATGTCTCAGGAAAAAAGAGAATATAATCAAGAAATGTTTATGTCTTGACAATTCGATGTTATAGTAGCTACAAATGCTTTTTGAATGTGAATAGATAAAAAAGATATTAGATATGTTATTCATTTTAATTTACCTTGAAGTATAGAAAACTATTATCAAGAAATATGAAGAGCTTGAAGAGATTGAAAACCTAGTTATGCAGTTATTATAGCAAGTTATCAAGATAGTATTATTCAAGAGTTTTTTATAGAAAATACTTATCCTAAAAAAGAAGATATTTTGAAGTTTTATGATTATTTATATGCAGATTTTGAATTATGAAAATGAGATAATACAAAAGTATTAAAAACGTATTTTCAAATGTCAAAAGAAAGTTGAGTTTGAAGTGATATGATGGTTTGAAGTATTATAAAAATTTTTGAAAAATATGATATTTTAAAAAGATGAGTAGATGATTTGCAAGACAGTGATTTCAGATGAAGATGAATAACTCTTATTTTACCTAAATATAAAAATGAAGATATTCCTATCTTATGGCATCATCAAAATGTTTTGAAGGAAGAATCTTATTTTAAATTGGAACAGATAAAAAAACTTCTTTTCAAACCTTGATGTAGAAATAAATTTATACTTACTTATTTTTGAGATGAAAATGATTTAAAAAATTTATGAGATAATTGTTGAAGATGTGATTATTGTATAGATAAGAAAAAAATATCTCAATCATGAGATATGCAAGTGGTTCAAAAAAGTGTTTTTATAACAGTTTTGAGTTTTGTTAAAAAATTTGATGAAAAATTTTGAATTCAAATTTTATCTATGGTTTTAGTGTGAAGTGAAGATAGTAAAATATTTTCTTGGCAATTAGATAAAGAAGATGATTATGGAATACTTAGTGTTTATAGTAAAGATTTTGTAGTTTCTATATTTGAAACTTTGATTGAAACATGATTTTTATACAAGACTTTTTGACAATTTCCAAAAATTTGAATAACAGATAAATGACTTGAAAGTGTTAAAAAAGTTTCAGTTCTGTATGATGAAGAAAATAAATTACAGTCTTTAATGTATTTTAAAGCAAAAAGTAAGAATAAATATATACAAGAAGAAAATAAAAAAACTACTTGAAAAGAAAACAAAAAAGATGTTACTCCAAAAATAGATACTTTTACAAAAACTTTAAATTTATTTAATGAGTGAAAATCTCTTAAAGAAATTGCAAATATAAGAGAAATGTCAGTCCAAACTATTCAAGAACATATAGTAAAGCTATATATATTATGAAAAATAGATTTATCTAAAATATATACTTTTACTACATTGGAAAAATGTAAAATAATAAAAGATATAATCAAAAAAAATAACCTATCAACTGATAAACTAAAACCAATAAAGGATTTATTAAAAGATGATATAAGTTATTTTGATATAAAAATATGTATTGCTATGTTAGAAAAAAGAGATTTATAGTTAAACACAGTTATTACAAACTCAAGCATATATTTCCAATCTATCCATACTTCTAGTTTTAGATATTTGAGGGATATCTGTAGAATTCATCCAATTTTCTGGATTTATTATTTGATAAACATACTCTCTATATATTTTTTTCTCTTCTAGAGTTAATGTAGAAAAAGTATTTAAAAAATCTTCTTTTTTAGAATTTTCTTTTCATTTGAAATTAAGTCTTTCTTCTATATATAGACTAAACTTTGGATTTAATAAAGTTTTAATTTTATCTATTTCTATATTTTTATTTATTGTTTCTTGCATATTTTTAAAATTATTTTTTAATATAAATACATGATATTATATTTTTAAAGTATTTGCAAATTTTTTAGTTTATTTTTATAATTTCATTATATGTTTATAGTTTTTGAATGAGTTGATTGATGTTGAAAAGATACTCAATTAAATATGACTTTTTCTTATTTAAGATCTAAAAATAAAAACTTACAAATTTGGACAACAAAAGAACCAACTGCTAATACTGAATCTTGAAAACAAATTTTAGAAAAATTAAAATGAAATTGATTTGAATCTCCAAAAGAAGCTTTGGAACTTTATGTAAAAGATAGGGAAGAGCAGAGTAGTATAAGAAAAAATATATTATCCCATTCAGTTATATTGTCTTCTAGATTTGATTATTCAACATATGCTTATCAGTCAGTTTGATGAGATTTAAGTTTTGATGATATATATAGTTATCATAATTATGAAAATATTTTATTACCAGATATTACTTTTATATTTGATGTGTCAAAAGAAAATATTGAAAAAAGATTATCTTTTAGATGATGAGAAAAAGAGTTTTTCGAAAATATAGATTTTTTAGATAAAGTTAGAGAAAATTATTTAAAAGTATATAATTTTTTTAAAAATAATAGAAAAATATTTTTAATAGATGCAAATTTGTGAGTTGATGAAGTATTTGAACAAGTTAAAAAAGTAATTGATATTTATTTTTAGTTTATGAAAAAAATATGAGATTTTTGAGAATTGAAGGCTATAGAGTATTTAAAAAATAAATGATATATTATTTTAGATACAAATTTTAAATTTTCTAGATTTTGAGAAATAGATATAATTGCAAAATATAATTGATTATATATTTTCTTTGAAGTAAAATATAGAACTTCAGATTTTTTTTGAAATGCAGAAGAATATATAAATTATAATAAATTAAAAAAAATTTCTCAAACTATAAAATTTTATTGTTTTAAAAATAATATATCAGAAGAAAATATTAGATTTGATATTTTGATTATAGAAAAATATGATAAATTTTTTAGATATAAACATTATAAAAATCAAGAAATTTAATTTATTGATTTTTAGATATTATTAGTATAATAAAAACTTATTTTTTAAAAATATAAATATATGTATTGAATAAATAGTAATTTTAATACTTCTAAAAAAATTACTTTGGAAGAATTTAAAGATTTAAATATATCTTCTGAAGGTGATAATATAGTTATGTCTAAAGATGATTTTAAAACTTTAATAGATTTGTTTAGAACTAGAATTGAAGAAATACATTATTTAACAGATAATTTAAATCTAACAGCTATAAATGCAACTATTGAAGCAGCTAGAGTATGAAATGCGTGAAGATGATTTACAGTTGTAGCTGAAGAAACAAGAAAAATAGCTAATCAAACAGTTTTTATAACTAAAGAGTTAAAAAGAGAAGTATTGTCAGAAATTTATGATA
>CAZIGU010000057.1:0-6370 GCA_964538545.1 uncultured Candidatus Peribacteria bacterium | reverse complement strand
CTATAAGTTTTGAATGGATGATAAATCCAGCTAATGTTTCTCCAAAAGAACTTTGAGTTTGAAATGAAAAAAAATTACAATTTAATCTAGAACAAATAAGATCATATTATTTTAGATATTTTCTTGATTTTAAACCATAAAAAACACTCTGTTAAAAGAGTGTTTTTTTATTAAGAAGTTTATTTTTTAATAGATACACATTCAAAAATATTTGATTTTTACTATCTCAATGTTCATCATTTTCTATCTACTTTAGAAATAATTTCTTTTATTAAATTATTTTTAAATTCATCACTTAATGTTTCAGTTAATGATTGTATATATATTTTAAAAGATATACTTCTTTTTCAAGGAAGTTTTTGTTCATCTTCATAAACACTAAATATTTCAACATTTTTAATATGCTCTTTATCTGCTCATGCTATAGATAATAATATATCTCTTCATTTTATTTTTTTGTCTATGACAAATGATAAATCAAAATTATTCTCTTGAAAAGAACTTATTTCTTTAGCTTTTTTTGTGTTGTATACTTTTTGAGATAATTCTGTTAAATTTATTTCAAAAAATCATATTCTTTCTTCTATATCAAATTTATTTGCAATTATAGGGTGTATTTCTCAAATAGCTCATATATTTTTTCATCACATTATTATATTTGCAGTTCTTCAAGCATGTTCGTAAGTTTTTATATTTTCTTTTTTATCAAAATAAAAATTTTGAGAAAAAACTCTTTTAAATAAATTTACAATAATTTCTTGAAGTTCATAATATATGATATCTTTTTTAGAAGTTATAACTCAAGATAAAAAATAATCTTCTGTTATTTCGCTTCATTTTTTAAAAAAGCATTTTTCTACTTCAAATAGAGATATTTCTTTTTTATCTTTTATATTATCTTGTAATCACTTAATTAAATTTGGTATTAAGCTATTTCTTAGATGAGTTTGTTCTTCACTTAAAGCATTTTTTAGTTTAACACATTCATTTATATCTATTCATAATTTTTTATAGATATTTTCATTTACAAATGTATAATTATATACATCATAAAATCAAATAGATGAAAAATAATTTCTTATATCTTGTTTTAGTAGATATATATTATCCTGCATAATAGCTCAAAGATTTAGATTTGGAATAGTTGATGGTATATTGTGATATCAATCTATTCTTGCTATTTCTTCAGCTATATCTGCTAGATAATTGATATCTTTTCTCCAAAAAGGAATAATAGCTTGATTATTTATAAGTTTTATTCATAAATTATTTAATATATTTTCAATATTTTTTATATCATAATTAACTCAAATAAGATTTTTTATATAATCTATAGAAAAATCTATTTTTTTAGTAGTTTCTTTTTCTTTATAAAAATCAGAGTAGCATTCTATTTTACAATCAAAAATATTTTTTAATTCATTTATGATAAGACTTAATCATTTATCACACATTTCTTTTATAGTATCTTTTTCAAAAATATTTAAACTATCAGTTCTTAATCAAAGTCTTTTTCAAGTAAATCTTAAAACTGCTTGGTCAAAATGAGCAGATTCTATATAAATATTTTTTGTATTTTCATCTACACATGAATTTTTTGCTCATATTATTCAAGCTATAGCAAGTATTTTTTCATCATCTGCTATAACTATATCTTTTTCATTTAAGTTATATTCTATATCATTTAGAGCAAGTATTTTTTCATCATTTTTTGCTTGCCTAACTGTTATTTCTCAAACTACTTTATCAGCATCAAAAATATGAGTTGGTTGTCAATAAAAATATAGACTATAATTGCTTAAATCTATTAAAAGGCCTTTGTTTTCATGTCAAGAAGCTTCTATGATAGTTTTTATTAAGTTATTTGACTCTATATTTTTTACTCAAGAAACTTTTGCTAACATATATCTTCAAACGTATGGAGAAGTTATATTTATATCAGTTTTTTTAATATTTTCAAAATCTATGTTTTCATAATTTATAGTAGTTTCTATATTGTTTATAGTATTTATTTCTCTTATAACTCACATATAAGAAAACATATCTGGTCTATGGTTTATAGCTTTATTATCTATTTCTATTATAAAATCATCTTTTTTTAAATAATCTCTTAAACAAGTTCATTCTATACTATCTTCTGGCATTTCCCATATTCATTCTTGTCTATTTTTTGTTATTCATAATTCGTCTAAACTACAAATCATTCATTCACTAACTTCTCATCTTATTTTTGATTTAGTTATAATAAATCACTCTCATAATTCTCGTCATACAGTTGCTACAGCAACTTTTAAATCTTTTCTTATATTTGCAGCTCAACAAACTATTTGTTTTTCTTCTCACAAAACTCTTACTCTACATATATTTAGCTTATCACTATCAGGATGTTTTTTTGTTTCTAGAACATATCATATAAATACTTTTTCAAGATTTTTTCATATTTTTTCTATTTGTTCTACTTCTGCAGTATGCATAATAAGTTTTTTAGATAAATTTTCTACATCATATATATTTTTTATAAAGTTTTTTAGTACATTATAAGATATTTTCATATTTTTTTGTTATTAAATAATTCATTTTATAGCACTTATATTGAAACTATAATTCATTTGAAGTCATCATATAATTCATATATATCATATTTTTCATTCAATTTTTATTTGTCTTACTATAAGTGTATTTTTTTGTAATATTTTTATAAAATTTTCCTCTCATATAAATACATTTACTCATGCATTTAGAGGTAGATTTGAAATAAATTTTATAAAATCATATTTATATTCAAACATTTTTATAATATTTTTTGATTCTTCAAGATCTTTTTCTATATAATTTGATATTCAATTGTATTCTAAGATAGAATCTTCTTCGCTTACAAAAAAGCATATTTCTTTAGTTTTTTTTGATAACTCAAAAATTATATTAAATATAAAATCTTCTAAAGTTTTTAAATTATAATTATTTATTTTTAGATTTTTTTCAGTTTCTAAAAAAAAGTTAGGAGTATCATTCATCAGATAATTTATAAAAACTCTAAGTCATTTTGTAGTTGGTAGTCTTCAAGCAGATGAGTAGGGTTGATATATGAGTTCAAGTTTTTCTAAAAAAGCCATATCATTTCTTATAGTAGCTGAACTAACTCATAAGTCATATTTTTTAAGTAAAGATTTACTTCATATAACATTTCATGACAATATAAATTCTTCTATTATTATTTTTAGAATATCTATATTTCTTTGTGTTAGATTGCTCATATTTCTTCTTTTAATTTATTTATAAAATTATATGCAGTATATGTTGTTTTTATTTTTTCATAGTTTGGATTTTTTTTATTGTGTATCAAAAATATTATTTTTTCCATAAGGTCAGAAATAGAGTTTTGATTATAATATAAAATATTATTTTTCAATATTTCTTCTATATTTTCTAGTTTTGGAGCAAGTATTTGACAGTTATAAAAAATAGCATTTGATAATTCAGTTATATTGTTAATATAATTTCATACTATAACAACTCACATAGACTCAGTGTAATAATTTTTTATTTCTTTTTCTCATACTTCTCAAGCAAAAATTATTTTATTTTGAATTTTTTCTTCAACTATATATTGTCTTAATTTAATATTTGATGACAATTTATTTCATATAAATATTACATTTAATTCGATTTTATTATTTACAAGTTTTATATTTTTTATAAATTTTTTTAAATCATTATTTGATGAGTTACTATCATATATTATATATTCTCATTTTATAGAGTGTTTATTTTTTATAGATATATTTGATATATTATCACTATTTTTAATAAAAAATGGGGGAAGTATGGTTATTTTATCTTTTGAAATATTTAGTTTTTCATTTATTTCGTATTTAGTTTTTTCACTAAAGCAAATTATTTTTTTAGTATTTTTAGTTATTTTTTTTGTAATTAAATTATTTATTATCTTTTTTATAGAGCTTATATTTTCTCTAGGATATAGTATATTTTCTATTCAAAAATATATAAGTATAAAATCTTTTTTATAAAAAATAGGGAAACTATCTTCAAAAGATATGATTATATCATTTTTATCTTTTATAAGTTTATGCAAAAATATAGTTTGTTCTAAAAACTTATTTTTCAGTTTTTTATCATCATATATTGTTAATTCTATATCTTTTATGTTTTTTAAATTTGAAATTATTTCATTTGATAATATAAAATTTTCATTTTTTAAAATTCTTATATCTAATCAGATTTTCATTTTTTATTGAATTATTTTTTAATATATAATTTATTATATATATTTTGCTTTTAAGTCAAAAAAACTTTGATTTTTAGTATTTTATTTATATTTTTTTTAAAAATATTTAATTATCTTTTAAAAATGTTAGAGAATTATATAAAACATTATGAAGATGTATTTTATATAAAAGTCAAAATAACTCCAAAATCTAAAATAAATGAAGTTTTCTCTGTTTTAGATGATTGAACTGTTAAAATAAGAATTAAAAACCAAGAGAAAAATGACTTGCAAATAAAGAATTGTTATCTTTTTTATCAGAAATTTTAAATATAAACAAAAAAATATTTCAATTATTTCTTGAGAGTTTAATGAAGTAAAAATAGTAAAAATAAAAAAATAGATACAAATTGTATCTATTTTTTGTAAAAAACTAAAAGTAAACTTTTGAATTTAACTCTCTGTATTTTTCTCTAACTATAGCTTTTAACTTAAGTTTTCTTTTATTTAGAGGTCTTTCATTGTATCTTTCAGATTTTAGCTTATTTGCTATTCTAGATTGGAAAAACATTTTTTTGTATCTTAAAACAAGTTTCTCATTTGTTTCTCATTCGTTTCTAACAGCGTATATCATATTTCTATCTCCTTGCAGACAGTTATTTATAAAGTATCACTATTTTACTTAAAAAAAATATTTGTCAAATAAAAAAATATAGTTAATATGTCTCCAATTTATAAACTAATTAGTAATTTTAAAATATTATGAATGATAAAAGACTTAAAAAATTTGATTCTATGTTAAAAAATATTATTTCAAATAAATTATTTATAGAAACTATGGAAATACAAGAGGATTATTGAATAATTACAGTAAACAATGTTTCTTTAGCATCAGATATGTCTTATATAGATGTTTATGTAAGCTCTATTAAATCTCAAGATACTCTTTGTAAAACATTGGCAAAATATCAACAAGTTATAAAAGAAGAAATAAACAAAAACATAACTCTAAGAAAAACTCCAATAATTAGATTTAGATATGATAATACTATAGAAAAGTCTACTTATTTAATAGAAAAAATAAATTTATTAGATATAAAAGATGAAAATGATAATGAAAATAATTAAAAAACTTAAAAATAAATTAAGCAATATCAAGTTTAAGAAAAATAATTCTTTAATAAAAAAAAGATTATATATAACAGATAATTTTGATTTTAAATATAGATCAAAAAGAAAAGATAGTTTTAAGCTTTTTACAAAAAAACTTCAATTTGATAATGCTTTTAACAAGATAAATAATTTAAATTTTTATTATTCTATTATTTGAGTATTTTTATTTTTATCTGTTGTTTATGTTTTGTTTTTTTCACATTATTTTGTTTTAAAAAATATAGATGTTATTAGAAATGATGAATTTATAAATATTGATATGGCTTATAATTGAGTAGATGATTTTAGATATTTATCTATTTTATCAATAGATAAGGAATTATTAAAATCTAGAATATTGTCATATCAACCACATATAAAAGATATACAAATAATCAAAATACTTCCTGATTCTTTGAAAATAAATTTAAAATCTTATCCTGTTTTTTATGAAACAAAAATCTATTGAAATGAGTATTTTATAACAGATAATTGAGTTTTTTTACCTAAAAATTTAAAATTAAATAAAACTAAATTACAAATTTTTTGAATAGATGAAGATATATTTTTGCAATATAAAAAAATAATTAAAGAAGATGATTTAAAAAAAATTACTTATACAATAAATAAATTAAAAGAAACAAATACATTTATAAAAGAAAAAGAATTTAAATACTATAAAAAAGAAAGAGAATTTCATATATTACTTGAAAGTTGAGAAATACTTATTTTTGATTTATTTTCAGAAGATATTTTAACACAAATACAAAAATTAAATGTTTTTTATAAAAAATATACAAAAACAATTAAAAATTGAATTTATTATATAGATCTTAGAATAAAAGATAAAATATTTTTCTGTTCAAAAAAAGAAGAAAAACAATGTAAGAAAAATTTAGAATATATATACAAAAAATAGAGATTATTATTTAATCTCTATTTTTTTATCAACTCAAACTATAAGTCATCATCTTTTAGAATCGTCAAAATATA
>CAZIGU010000056.1:0-6408 GCA_964538545.1 uncultured Candidatus Peribacteria bacterium | reverse complement strand
TAAAAAAAGAAAATCTAAAATCAAATTATAGTTTATATTCTTGATGTACAGTTATAGCTTACAATGATTTATTAAAATTTTTAAATGACATAAGATTAGATATAAATGATAATTCAAAACTTGAATACCAAACTTGAAGAAAAGATTATATTTTATGAAGAATGTTAGAAGATAAAAAAATAACTTTTGATGATTATAAAAATTCTATAATAAATTGATTATGATATAAATTTAAAGAATACAGAGAAAATATAAAATATCCTCATTTTGTAATGTATATAAAAGAAATTTTGGCAAAAAAATACTGAGAGGATATTATACTAAACTCTTGATTTAAAATATATACAACTTTAGATTCTTCTTTACAAGATAAAGCAGAAGAAATAGTTAAAAAACAAACTAAAATAAATAAAGAAAGATTTGATGCGAATAATCGAGCTTTGATAAGTATAGATAATGCTTCATGAGATATACTGACTTTTGTTTGATGAGCAGATTATTTTAATGAAGAAATAGATTGAAATGTAAATATGCTAACTTCTCGCAGACAGCCATGATCTACATTTAAATCATTTGTTTATGCTTTAGCTATAGATAAAAACCCTATTTGACCACATACTCCTATATATGATTTAAAAACTAAATTTCCTTGAGATTATGAACCTAAAAATTTTGATTGAAAATTTTATGGGAAAATGTCTATAATGACTGCTTTAGGTAATTCAAGAAATATAACAGCTATAAAAGCATATTATTTAGCTTGATGACAAAAAAATGTTATATCATATTTAAAAAATGCATGAGTTAATTCACTAAATCCAAATCATAGTTATTGAGCATCTTTAGCTTTATGAGCTTGAGAAATAACTCCTATAGAATTAGTTCAAGCATATTCTGTATTTCCAAATAATTGAAATAAAGTAGATATAGATCCTATAAAAATAATTCTTGATAGTAGATGAAATATTATAGAAGAAAAGAAAAAAACAGCATGAGTTGAAGTATTGGATAAAAATGTAGCTTATATAATGAATTATATATTATCAGCTACTTATGCTAGACATGCATGATGGAATGCATTTTTAACTCTAAAAGATAAAAGACCTGTTTGAGCTAAAACATGAACTTCAAATAAATTGTTTACAAAAAATGGTAAAAAAGAATACTTCCCTTGAGATTTATGGACAGCTTGATTTACACAACAAATAACAACGGTAGTTTGGGCTTGAAATACAAATTGAAAACAGATAAAAACTTCTTGAGATTGATTAAATGCTGCTTGACCTATATGGAGAGATTTCATGGAGTTTGCACATAAAAATTTAGAAAAAAAAGAATTTGAAAAACCAAAAGATATTAAACAAGCTAAAATATCTAAAATATCATGACTTTTAGCTCCAGAATGATTTGAAGAAAGTTTCACTGTATGGAGTTATTTTAAAAATTTACCTAAAAAATATGATGATAGTCTAAAAGAAATAGAAGTTGATAGTATGTGTAATTGATTAGTTACAGAAAAAACACCTCCAGAAGCTATTAAAAAATGATATTATGTAGCTTTTCACTCAATAGATCCAAATAGAAAAGAATGGGAAGAATGAGTTCAAATATGGACAAAAAATTATTGACAAAAAGAATTTGAATGAATAAATAACATTATAACAAATTACAAAGATACTCCTTGCGAAAGAAGTGAAAGTATGATATCAAATTCTTCTATAGATATAAAAACATCTATAAATGATTGAGATTTATTTATAAACTGAAATAATGACGTAAAAATATCATATTCATCTGCAAATGTATTAGCTAAAATGCAAATATTTTTATGAAATAATATGATACAAGAAATTGATTTAAAAACTGAAAAATCCTGAGAATATACTTCATGAATAAATATTCCTTCTTGATATGAATGAGAATATGATTTAACTATAAAAGTTTTTGATATAATTTATTTATCTCAAAGTATAACAAAAAAAATTACAATTTCTCAAAAAGATAATATTTGACCAAAAATTGAAATAACAAATCCAACTAAAGAAAGTGTAAATTTATATATGGATCAAAATCTAAATTTAAGATGAAATGTAAAAGATACTTCTTGAATAAAATCAACAAATGTATATATTGATTGAAAAAATTATAAATTATGAATTTCAGAAAATCCTTTTGTAGTAGAAATAAATCAAAATAGAGATTTAACAGTTTGAACTCATACTATAACAGTAGAAAGTTATGATTATTTTTTTAATAAATCAACTAAAGATATTACTTTAGAAATAATGCCTAGATAATATTTATTAAAATAATTTTATGATAATAGATACACATACTCATATTTATCTATGTGAAAAAAATAAAGAAGAAGATATTATGAATAATTTATGAAGAATAAATAAAATAATATCTATTTGAGTAGATATACAAACAAGTACAACAAGTATAAATCTTGCTAAAAAATATACAGATATTGCATATGCAACTATATGAATACACCCTTGTTATATTTATGATTATTCAGATAAAAATATAGATGATATTTTTATAGAGCTTGAAAATATGTATTTGAATAATAAAGAATACATTAAATGAATATGAGAATGTTGATTTGATTTTTATCATATTCCTGAATGAAAAACTATTGAAGATATAAAAAGTATTCAAGAAATATTTTTTAAAAGACAAATAAATCTTGCCAAAAAATATGATTTACCAATTATTATACATACTCGTAATGCAAAAGAATCTACTTTTGAAGTATTGAAAGAAACCTGATTTAAAAAATTTATTTTGCATTGTTTTTCTGAAGACTTAGAATTTGCTACTAAATGTATAGATTTTTCAAATGAATGTAAAATAAGTTTTTCTTGAATAGTTACATATAAATCATGATTGCAAGTTCAAGAAACTGCAAAAAATATAGATATATCAAAAATACTTGTAGAAACAGACACACCTTATTTACGACCTCAAGAATTAAGATGAACAGAAAATATTCCACAAAATACTTATTATAACTTAGAAAAAATATATTATTTAAAAAAAGAAAATTGATTAGATATTTCTTTTGAAGAATTTGAAAACATTATTTATAACAATTCTAAAGATTTTTTTAAAATATAAAAAACTTTCCTAAAAGGAAAGTTTTTTATTTAAGTTGTAAATTTAGAAACATGATTTTGAACATATTTTGAAAAACAATGTCAATCTATAAGTCAATCACTTCTTGTAGAATACCTAGAAATAACTCAATTTTGAGAAGCTACTAAACTAGATGTTCAGTTTTGACTACCAAAAACAAAATCAGGTCATTTAGTTAAAGATAATGGATAAAAAACTGCTTGATAAAGTTTTTCTATAGTATTCATTTTTTGTCAATTAGAATTTACTAAGAAATATCTTTCTACATAATCAAGTTGTTCTATTGCTGTCATTTTTCTTAATTCTCATACTGTAGTTCATAAACTTTCTGCAGTTGAAGGTATAAATTGTATAAGTCATGTAGCATTTGATATAGGATTTATAACTCTAGGATTTAATCAAGATTCTGCTTTCATTATTTTTATCATATCTTCCCTATTTGATCATATTCTATTACAAACTTTATCTAATCTATTACTAAAAGCTTCATTTTGTAATAATTTATCTCATTTTAAAAAAGTTCAGTCAGGTAAACTATCTCGATTTTGTATAGCATTTTCTTTCATTACCATATATCTATCACTTCAATTATTAAAATCATCTATATCTTGTTGTGATACTCAATAACTCAAAGCTTTTTCACTGAAATTATCTCATAAAAATCTAAATAATACAAATAAAGATAATTTAGAATCATATTTTCAATTTTGTTCATTTATTGCACTTCTTTTAATTCATCTAATTCTATCAAAATCTGTAAATAAATCTTCTATTGTTGCATTTTTTGTTTTTTCATCCATATCTTTTGGGAAATTTTTAAAGATTTCTCAAAAAGTTAATATAGCAAGTTCTGGATCTATTCATCTTTTAAGAGTTTCTGTAATTATATCTAATTCATAATCTTCTTTATATTTTTCAGAATAATTAGTCATAGATAATTCTATATTTTTTTCTATTTCTTCGATTTCAACAGGAGTTCTTCTAGAAAGTATTTTTAGATTTGTTCATTCTCTAATAACAAGTCTTTCATTATCTTGAGAAAAAAACTCTCATTCTAAAGCTTTTTTACCTCTACTATAAACTATTCAATCAACTTCTATATCTTTTATATAAGAAGGTAATAATTGTCAAGCTGTAGTTTGAAAATACAAATCTTTATTAAAAACTCAGTCAAAAGTAAAAGTAAAATTTAAATTATTAACATAACTTAAATCAGCATATTCAACTGAAGGATTAGTTAAATGAGGCAATCTCACTTCTTTAGAAATTTTTAAAAAATCCTTATTATCAATAGTTTTTAAAACATCTGTAGATAATCTATCTCTTTGCAATTTAGCATCTCTAGATACTAATTCTCACTCTGGACTTTTTTCTGGCTTAAAAGATATTTCTGGAAAATTATTTGTAATTTCTTTATTAGATTTTTCTTTATTATCTATATTATTTCAAATTTTTTCTACCATATTTTTATTTTTAATTTATAAACAATTTTATATTATCATATTTTTATATAAAATGCAAAAAATGGTAATTTAATTACCATTTTTTAAAGCTAGGACAAGCTTGTTTTATATCTAAAAGAGAAAATCAATCATGAAGTATAGCTTCTTTTATAAGTTCTTTTAGTTCTTTAAAATCACTACTATCTGCAAATTTAGCATATTTAGCTCAAGACTCTAAAGCTAAAGAAACAGGATTTATAGGTTTTGAAATATTTCAAGATGGAGTAGTTTTTGTTTTTATTCAAAGTGGAGTAGTTGGGCTAGCTTGACCTGTAGTTAAAGCATAATTTTCATTATTAAAAACTAGATATGTTATATTTATATCTCTTTTACAACTATGTATAAAATGCCCCATTCATATGCCATATCAATCTCAATCTCATCACATAACTACAACTGTGAGTTTAGGATTTGTAAGTTTTACTCAAGTAGCAAAAGGCAATGCTCTTCAATGAAGTGTTTCTGCAGCATATCAATCAACATATTGACTAGCTTTTCAACTACATCATACTCAAGAAACAACCACTCTATTATGACTTTCTATTCATAATTCTTTAAAAACATTTTTAAGTGCCATAATTATAAGAGTATCTCAACATCAAGGACACCATTGTATATTAGTCAATCAAGTTCTCATATTTTTTTATTTTATATTATTAAAATCCTCTATATAAAATGGAAATAAATCATATTTTCTCATATTTGAAATTTTTAAAGAAGATATGTATTTTAGTCATAATTCTTTTGTAATATAATTTTCCAATTGTCATGAATAATTATTTTCTACAAAAATTATCTCTTCTTTATCTTTTATAATTTCAATTATTCTATCATCAAAAGGTTTTAAAAATTTAATAATTATTATTCAATAATCAGGATTATTTTTAACAAATTCTTTAGCTGTGTATGAATTATAACTAAATAAAACAAACATTTTTTTAGCTTTTTCATTTACAACTTCAAATCAGTATATATTTTCTTTTATAAAAAAATCTTTTAATTTTTTCCATCTTTTTTCTGTCATCAATTTCTTCATATTTGAATCTTCTGTAGTAGCTCCATATTCATCGTGCTCATAACTAGTAGATATAAAATCTCAATTAGGAGTTCAGACAATCACTCTTGGAGAAATTCAGTCATCATAAGATAAATCATACCTCTTATAATTAGAGTCTGGATTTTTTAGTATTTTTCATCTGTTTATCTCACATTTATTTAATTTTGAAATAGTTCAAACCATTTCTGAAGCTTGTTTATCAGTAAGTAAAATAACAGGTATTTGATATTTATCTGCTAAATTTAAACTATATCATCAAAAGAAATAAGATTCTTCCAAACTAGAAGGACATAAAACTATATGTTCAAAATCTCAAAAAGTAGGATTTAAAGCATAGTTTAAATCTCAAGTTTCATGATAAGTTGGAGTTCAAGTGCTAGGTCAAGCTCTTTGAGACAAAACAACAACAACAGGAATTTCTGCTTGAATTGCAAAACTAAGTGCTTCTGTCATCAAAGCAAATCATCATCAACTAGTTCAAACCATACTTCTAGCTCAAGTAAAACTTGATCATAAAGCACTATTTATAACTGATATTTCATCTTCTGCTTGTAAATAATTTATTTTTTTAGAGTTTATTATTTCTGTTAATATACTTGAAGCAGGTGTCATAGGATAAGCACTATAATATTCAAGTCAACAATCAATTGCTCAATAAGCTATAGCTTTATTTCAATAAATATTTTCTTTTTTTGCATTTAAATT
>CAZIGU010000055.1:4100-6443 GCA_964538545.1 uncultured Candidatus Peribacteria bacterium | reverse complement strand
AAAAGTTTAGATCTATCACCATTTTTTGTATTGGTTATGATGATTATATGAGCTAGTTTGTTTGGTATTATTTGAATAATTATATCAGTTCCTTTAGCAGCAATTATTCAAATTTTTATTAAAGATTTTTTAGTTTACAAAAAGAAGAAATAATTATTTTATTTCTTCTTTATTTTTTATAAAATTTATATCATATGTATTAGTTATTTCAGATTTTTTAGATTTATAAATATTTTTTTTATATTCATTTATAAGTCTTTTTCTATCACATATATAGTCTTTGTATATAGTTATTTTTTGAGATATATCGTTTTCAAAAATATAATCATAATGTCATTTATTAAAAAATTTTAAATGATATATTTTTATAGGTTCTTTTGGATCTAAGTATTTTTTTATTTTTGGATCTTTTTCTCTTAAAAATGTAAATCTTACAAAATTTAGATTTTCTTTTAATAAATCTTCTTTTTTTATTTCCTTCCATTTATAAGCATCTTTTGAAATTTCAATCTTATATTTTTCATGATTGGTTAAAAACTCATAATCAAAAGTGTTTGCAAGCAAAGTATAATCAAATCTTATAGTAAATCTATATTCATTGTGATATATATTATCAAATTCAAAAAAACTTTTTTTGTTATTGTCTTTTATATTTCTTGTAGGAAGTTTATCATCTAATATATAATATGAAAAAAAGGTTTTTTTATAGCTTCAATATGATTTTATATTTAGTAATTTTCAATATGATGTAAAAATAAATAAGTCATTTTCTTTAGATTTTATGTTTATATTTCAAGTATTTGAAGTTATTTCTGATTTAGACAGAAAGCATTTTGTATCTATTTCAGCTTTTGAAATATTTATATAAAAAAAACTTAATATTATAATTAAAAATATTTTCATAATTTTATTTTAAAGGATATAAATAATTTATTTTTGTAATTTGCCATTTTATATTATCTTTTTGTAATTCTTCTAACACTCATTTAAAATGAAGTAGTCAATAAGTTATAACAATATTTTTTTCTTCACTTTTTTGTATTTCATCAACTAAAAGTTTATTTCTCTTATGCAGTATAATGTCAAATAATTTTTTGTCATAAAAATTAGCTTGTATAGAGTTTTGAACATTTTCAGATTTTATAAGAGCATTTATAAAAGATTTATTTATATATTTAAAAACTCTTAATTCTCTTTCATTCATTTGTCATAAAATGCTTATTACTTCTCTACTAGCATCTATAGGTGGGTTTTTTTTGGTATTGTTAAATCATCAATTTTCTTCATAAAGTTTAATTATTTCATCTAGTGATAAATCTATATTTTTATCTTTTGAATTTACTAAATTTAAAAATAAAGAATTGTCTTGATTTGTTAATCAATATATTTTTGCTAAATTTTCATAAGTTTTTTCATCTAGTTTTATTCAAAGAGCTTGATTAAACTTATCATGATTTTCTTTTGTTCAAGGTTTTACTCATTCAAAAAAATATATATATCAATCCTTTTTTCTATTAAATATTTCTTCTTTTACTTTTTCATAAAAATTTGCAGTTCATATATGACTCATAGTTATAAAAACAATTTTTTTTTCTCAATCTGAGATCTCATAAATTGGTATTTTAGCAGGATTAAAATCATTTTGATAATAAGCAAATCATCAAATTATAGTAAATAGTAAAAAAATCATAATAGCAACTCTATAATAAAAAACTTTAAAAAAGTTTATAATTTTTTCTTTATTAAAAATAACATTTTCTTTGTTAAAAATACTTTTAAAAGTTTGAATTATTATGTATATTATAAAAAAATAAAATATAAAACTTATTATACTAAAAATAGTTTTTAAAACTCAGGAAATATATAATTCAAATGATAAAAGTAATATATATATAATACTTCAAATAATTATTTTTTTATTCACTTTAAACTAATTAAAAAATATTATGACACATATTATATAAGTTTTATTTAAAAGTATAATTATTTTTTATAAATTATATTGACAAAATAAAATAAATATTTATATATAGAAGTATATTTTTATTTATCTAACTATTTTTTATGAATAAAATTATTTTTATGTCTTGAGAGGATTTAATTGATAAATCTAGTATTAAAACAGTTTTTTCTAAAGATGAATTATTTTTTATTGAAAAAAATATAATTGATTATTTTTGAGATAATATAGAGATATCTTTAATAAAAAATATTTCAATATCAAATAATAATATAGTTTTTACTATAAATTGATTAGTGTATACTTGTCCTAGTATTGATAAATTTGATTTACCATTATATCAATCTATTTTTAAAGAAAGATGTGAGTCTATATTAAAATAA
>CAZIGU010000055.1:0-4072 GCA_964538545.1 uncultured Candidatus Peribacteria bacterium | reverse complement strand
ATAATTTATTAAATAATAAATAAAATAAAATACCATAAAAAACTCAAGATAAATGTCATACAAAACTTATTTCAGGACTAAATCATATAATTATACTTATAATTATTGCTGTAATTCATCATTTGTATTCTAAATCTCATTTTTTATATAATAAAATAGTATAGTATGTCAATAAAGCCATAGTAAATCAACTAATTCATATTGTATTATTTCTACTAAATAAAATAATAGAAATTCATACAAATATAGAGCAAAGTATAAAAAATACGATATATCTATTTCATCATAATATATTTTCTATTTTGTTTCAAAAAATATATAGAAATAAACTGTTAAAAATCAAATGAAAAATACTTCAATGAATAAAACTGTATATAAAAAATTGAAATATTAAAGAATTATAGTTATTGGTTTCTATAAAAAAATTATTCATTCAAAATAATAAAATATCTTTATTATAAAAAGAATAAAATGTAAATATCAAACAAATAATAATTAAATAATTTGTTATAGTTAATTTCATTTTTTAAAAAAAGTTAATAAAATAATTCAAAATATAATCAATGGAAAACTAAGAATTATTCCCATAGTTAAAAATCAAAAAATATAACCTATATTTTGATCAGGAGTTCTGAAAAAAAACTCTACAAAAATTCTAAAGATTCAATATAATACTAAAAAATATCAAGCAATTTGTCAATTAAATTTTTTATTTTTTCTTATAAAAAATAAAATTATAAAAATAACTATTCATTCTAAAAAAGCTTCCAATAATGGTGATGGGAAAAAGTGTTTTCAGTTTTTCTCAACAGCTAAAAATCAATTATACTCAAATCATAATAATTCTTTATTTATATAATTTCATATTCTTCAAAAAAATAATCAAATAGGTCGTAAAAAAGCTATATCATCAGATAATTTTAGTAAATTTATTTTTTTTATTTTACTAAATGTTATAAGTGCTAATATAACTCCTATAAGTCATCAATGAAAACTCATTCATCATTCCCATACTTTTAGAATATCTAAAGGATTTTTTAAATAATTTTCTATATTATAAAATAAAACATATCATAATCTTCATCATAACACTACTCATAAAATAATATAGAAAAATAAATCTTCAATATCTTTTTTTTCTAAAAAACTTATTTTTTTTAATATTAAATATCAAACTATAAAACTCAATGCGTACATAAGTCAATAATAACTAGGTGCTATATATATTCAAAAAATATTTAACTCAAAAATATACATAATATAAATATAATGTTATAATAAAAAACATTATATTTAAAAATAAAATTTTACAATATAAAAAAAAATATATAATTCCTTTAAAATTATATATTTTTAAAATAATTTTATGAATAATTTAAGAGTAGAATTTGATTTTGAATGATGAATAATGTCATCAGAAGAACTTAAAATTTTAGAAAAAGAAATAATAGATAATGATAATATTTTAAGAAATAAAATTTGATTATGAAATGATTATTTATGATGGTTTGAAACTAAAAAAATTATATCAGAACAAGAAGTAGAAGATATAATAGAAACTTGAAAATATTTGAATAATAACTTTGAAAAAGTTGTTGTTGTTTGAATATGAGGTTCATATCTATGAGCTAAAGCTATATTGCATAGTTTAGATAATTATTTTGAAACTAAAAAAATAATTTTTTCTTGATTTAATCTAGATTCTAATTATACATTTGAACTTTTAGAATATTTAAAAGATAAAAATTATGCTATTATAGTTATATCAAAATCTTGATGAACACTTGAACCTGCACTTTGTTTTAGACTTTTGTTAAATGATTTAGAAAAAAAATATAATAAAGATGAAATAAAAAATAGAGTTTTTGCTATAACTGATGAAAAAAAATGAATACTTAAAGAATTATCTGATTTTAAATGAATAAAAACTTTTAAAGTTCCAGATGATGTATGATGAAGATATAGTGTTTTTACAGCTGTTTGACTACTTCCTATAGCAGTAAATTGATATGATATAAAAGAATTTTTAAGATGATCTTATGAAATAGAAAAATATATAAATACTGAAAAAAATATATTTTTAAATCCAGTTTTTTTATATGCTTGAATTAGAAATATTTTGTTATCAAAATGAAAAAACATAGAACTTTTAGTTAGTTTTAATTATAAGTTAAAATTTGTATCTTCTTGGTGGAAGCAATTATTTTGAGAAAGTGAAGGGAAAAACAAAAAATGAATATTTCCAACAAGTTTTACATTTTCTACAGATTTACACTCAGTTTGACAATATATTCAAGACTGACAAAGAATTATTTTTGAAACTATTTTAGTTGTTGAAAGTCAAAAAAATGATGTTATAATTCCCAATATAGAAAAAGATTTAGATAAACTTAATTATTTATCGGGAAAAAGTATAGATTTTGTTAATAATCAAGCTATTTCTTGAACTATACAAGCTCATAGGGAAGGAGATGTGCCTATAATCAAAATAACAATACCTAAAGTAAATGAATATTATATTTGACAGCTTATATATTTTTTTGAAAGAAGTTGTGCTTTGAGTTGATATTTACTATGAGTAAATCCTTTTGATCAACCTTGAGTTGAATCATATAAAAAATATATGATGCAATCTTTAAAAAAATAATTAAAATAATTTTTAATTTCATAAAAATGATACAAATTTATCCAAAAACTTGAGAAAATGATGTTTTTATAAGAGATTATTTTTGGCAAGATATAGAAAATAATCCTGCTAAATATGTTCATATTATAATGATAGCTACAAAACCTGATATTATAAAACAAGCTCCGTTGTATTTAGAGTTAAAAAAAAGGTGAGAATTAGTTATACTTGTGCATACTTGACAGCATTTTGATTATAATTTAAGTTTAGGAGTTTTAACTGAATTTGGTATGGATGTTGATGTAAATTTAAATATCTTTTGACCTATACATAAAAAGTTTAGTCTAATAGTTGAGAGATTATGAAATTTTTTAGTTGAATTAAATGAAAAATATAAAAAAATTCCTGTTGTGCATTGAGATACACTTACTCGAGCTACAGCAGATAAACGAGCTTTTTTAAATAAATTTGCAGTTGTTCATGTAGAAGCCTGAATAAGAACTTTTACACCCAAAAGAGATTTTTTTATAGATTTGTTTTATAATTTTGAAAATTGAAAATTTGATTTTGATACTTATTATAAATCACTTCAAGATTTCTCTATATATGAAAGATGAAGTTTAGAGCCATTTCCAGAGCAGTTTGATACTAGAAGTATAGAGTGATCTACTTGATACTTTGCTCGACCAGTTGAACTTTATAAAGATACTCTTATAAAAGAGTGATTTGATCCTCAAAAAATAGAAGTAGTTTGAAATACTGTAGTTGATGCTATAGAAATATCAAAACAAAAAATTTCAAAATCTAAAGCTTTTGAAAAGTATCCAAATATGAAATGAAAAGATTTTATTTTTGTAACTATACATAGAAGAGAAAATTGTGAAAAAAAAGAGAGATTTTTGACTATGTTTTATGCTATTAAAAAATTGTTACAACAATGAATAAATGTCTGTTTTTTAGCTTTGTATGCTTCAGAATTTGCAATAGATAATTATTGACTTAGGGGAGAGCTTGAAGAAATGGTTTTAAAATATAAAGATACTTTTGCATATTGACCTGCTTTATCTCACCACTCTGAAGTTATAGATATGATATCTCAAGCTTGAGCAATAGTTACAGATAGTTGAAGTATGCAAGAAGAGGCAAATATTGTTTGAACTCCTTGTGTAACTCTTAGATTTTGATCTGATAGAATAGAAACAGTTTTAAATTGATCAAATGTATTAGCTCCACCTGTTAATTCTAAACTTATAGTAGAAATTATTAAATGAGCTATAAGAAATAAAAATATGAAAAAAGAAAATATTTATTGATCAAATGTATCTGAAAAAATAGTTTCTTGAGTTTTAAAAAATTTAAAAGATAAATGAAAATTATTTTTACTTGATGATGAAAGAATGTGACTTGAAAGATTTTTTGATTATAAAATATAATAAGTAAAATGCT
>CAZIGU010000054.1:0-6464 GCA_964538545.1 uncultured Candidatus Peribacteria bacterium | reverse complement strand
GAACAATTACTTGTCAAAAATGGGATGATACTCCTCCAAATATATCAGATATAGGTGACACTAATCCATCAAATAATACTAACATTTTAGCTAATCATAATAAGGATTTTAATGTATCAGTTTCTAATAATTGATGATCACCTATAACATCAGTTAAAGTATTTTTTGAGGATTATAATACTTCTAATTTTTTTAGTTGAACATCAAAAGAGTATATTCCTTCTTGATGAAATGAAGACATTAGAAATGTTGATAATTTAAGGACATCATCTTGATCTAGAATATATAGTCTTAGGGTTTCAAAAATATGTGATGAAGCTTGAAATTGTATATGAACTGATTTAAATACAAGTAATTTAAAAACTTTTAATTATAATGTATATGCAAATCCTACTGCTATGACAAATGATTGAACTTTTAATTTATCTCAAAAAAATATTACTACAAATGAATTAGATGATATAAATAATATAGCTGATTGAACAACAAAAAACTTAACCATAACATTAAAAGATAAATATTGAAATGGTATAATTCCTGCAAGTTGAATAAATAGAACTATAGATTTTAATTTTGACACAGATAATAATATGTATTTAAATCAGTATACTAGAAATTTAAATTGAATATTTGTTAATAAAACCACATCAGCAATCTATTTAAATAGATTTTCAACTTGAAATAATATTACTACTAGTTTTAATTGAGAAACTTCAACAAATTGAAATTACACTTATTGATTTAAGTTTTATACACCAACGTCTAATCAAAATAACTGACCAGCATCTGATACAAATGCAAATTTTTTTATAAATAGTTTAACTTTTGATGTTAATGATGATTTACAAAATTCAACAAATCAGTCTTTAAATTCATGGAGTGCTATAACAGCAAAATTTAGTCCTTTGTTTTATACTTCTATTAACTGAAGTATAAAACAATATTGATTTACAGAATGAAACATACAAACTTGAACTTTAGCTTTATCAAAGAATTCAAGTAGTGTAACTTTTTTTACTAATCCTAAAATATATTTAAATTTTTGATGATTATTAAAAGATAAATATAATATGTATTTTTCAACTTGAATATATTCTCCTTGAAATATAACTCAAATAGATGAGTCAGAAACTTCTTTATCTACGATATTTAAAGATAATTTAACTACTTGAAATACACCTTTAAATACACGTATGTATCAAGAATCAAATAATACAGTTTCATCTACTTGAAGTGTTTTTTTATCAACACATTTATCATATACTTTGGATTGAAAAGATATAGTTTATAATTCAGATATAGTAGGTAAACAGTCATATCATTGAATTACAAATGATCAGTTAGCTAATCAAACTTGAGTAAAAATTTTATGAAAAGTTAATACAAAAAAGCAAAATCGACTTATATCTAATCAAATACCAAATGATGTTAAAATAATATCTTGATATAGTGATAAATTTATATCAAAAACTGAAATTATCAAAAATTGATATAATTTTGCAAAAAATATAACTTGATCTTGAAATACAAATATAACTTTATCATCACCATGAGTCAATAATATATTGTATTATTGAAAAACTTCATCAAATGATTGAAATACAGAAGTGTATAATTTATGAAATTGAATTGATATATTTATAAATAATAAAAAAACTATTTTAGTAATTTGATGAAATGTATATATAAAAAATAATCTATATTATACTTGAGCTTCTAATCCTACTTTATGAATAATAGCATTGAAGGATAAACAATGAAGATGATGAAATATTTATATAGATCCTAGTGTAACAAATATAGTTGGTACATTGTTTGCTGAAAAATCAGTATTAAGTTATTATTTATGAGAAGAGATAGATTATGATTCATTTACTTGAAGTTTATTAAAAAATCAGTTACATATATATTGAAGTCTATTTTCAGAAAACACTATAGGTTGATCTAAAAAAAATCCTATACAATGTCCTTATTATGTAAATTGTACAACTATTAATATAGCTCAAAAATATGATTTAAATTATCTTAGAAGATATTCGTTATATTCATCTTGATCATACTTAATACCTGTAGATAATTGAAAACCTATGTGATGATGAAATTATAGCTCTAATTGAAATATAACTTGATATAATACTAATTATAAAAGATATATAACAAATACTTCTCAACCTTATGCTTGAAATAGTGTAGTTATAGAATACAATCCTTGAGTTCAAAAAAATCCACCTCCACTTTTTGAAATTAAAAAATAAATCTTTACTTTTACAAAAAATATATATAATACTAAACGAAATATACAGTTTGGCTAGCAGGTTATCTCCTTTCACCTACAGCTACTGTATGTTTCTATTAAGAGGCTTTGACTTGTTTAGAGCCTTTTTTATTACTAAAATATTTAAAAATGGAAACAAATTATTATGATTTATTATGAGTATCAAAAACAGCTACTTTAGATGAGATAAAAAAAGCATATAGAAAAAAAGCAATGGAACATCATCCAGATAGATGATGAGATTCAGAAGTTTTTAAAAAAATAAATGAAGCATATGATGTTTTAGGTAATGAACAAAAAAGAAAAGAATACGATACTTTTTGAAGAGTGTGATGAGGTAATCCATTTTGAAATTGATGATGAGGCTTTAGTTGATGATTTGATGTAGATTTAGGGGATATATTTGAACAATTTTTCTGATGATGACAAAGATGATCTTCAAAAAAAAGAAGCGATATAGTATGAGAGGATTTAGAATATATTTTAGAAATAGATTTAAAAACAAGTATAATTTGATGAAAAAAAACTATAACTTATGATAAACTTATAGTGTGTGATGATTGTCATTGAGAATGATGAACAGGTAAACATACTTGTCCTGAATGTAGTTGAAAATGATTTGTTAAAAAAGTGTCTCAAACTATTTTTTGAATGGTAGAACAAAAAACTACCTGTCATAGATGTGCTTGATCTTGAGAAATAGTTGATAAAATTTGTTCTAAATGTAATTGACAAAAAAGAATAAAAATATCACACAGTATAGATATAGATATTCCTCCTTGAATAGATGAATGAATGGTTATAAAGTTGGAGTGAGAATGAAATGCTTGAGTTAAAAATATGTCTTGAGATTTATATATAAGATTTAAAGTTAAAAATTCAGAAAAAAATCTAAAAAGAAAAGATACAAATTTGTATTATGATTTAGAATTAGATGTTATAGAAGCTATTTTATGAACGACAAAAGAACTAAATATACCTATAATATGAAAAAGAAATATAAAAATAGAAGCATGAACACAAGTTTGAACAGTTATTAAATTATCTTGAGATTGAGTTGCTTACATACAAAATAAAGATAAAAAATGAGATTTATTTATAAATCTAAATATAATTATTCCAAAAAATATAACAGACTCTCAAAGAGAATGTTATGAGAAAATAGCTAAAGAAAAATCTTTAAATGTTCACAATAAAAAATGATTACTTGAAAAACTTTTTTGATAAATGTATTTTTATTTTTTTCTATATTATTTCTTTCTTCTTGTGAAATAAATAATGATTATACCAAATATCATCAAGATAAAAATATTTTTTTACAGGAAGAAAAAAAATATAAAGAAGAAATAAAAGATTTTTCTTTTGAAAAAATAAAAGAATTAAATGAAATAGATATTATTAAAACACCAGATACTAATTTTTTAGATGAATTAGTAGAAAAAATAAATAAAGCAGACTCAAAAATATATGTTGAAATATATATTTTTACTGAAAAAAGACTTAAAAAAGCTATATTAGATGCTAAAAAAAGATGATTAGAAGTTAAAGTATTGTTAGAAAAAAATGTCTATAAAGCACCTTATTTAAATAATGATATTTTTAAAGAATTTGAAAAATGATGAATAGAAGTAAAATATTCAAAATTTGATAATTATTCACTTAATCATACAAAGCTTATGATTATAGATGATGAAGCTATATTGTCTACTTGAAATTATAGCTATTCAACTTTTAAATATAATAGAGAGTTTTTTTTGATAATAAAAAATAAAGATATATACAATATTTTGAGTTATATATTTAATCAAGATTTTAACTGAATAAAATCATCTATATATGATGATAATTTAGTTTTAAGTCCTTTTTATTCAAGAGATAAAATAGAATATATTATAAAAAATGCTAAAAAATCTATTAAAATTTACTCTCATAATTTTAATGATGAAAAAATAAAAAATTTACTTATAGAAAAATCTAAAGAAGTTAAAGTAGAAATTATTTTTCCTGATTTAAAAAAAGTTGATTCAAATAAAGAAGTAATAGATTTTTTTAAGAAAAACAAAATAAATATTTACTTAGTTGATAAACCTGAAATACATGCTAAAAGTATTATGATTGATGATGAGTTTTTATATATTTGAAGTATAAATTTTTCAAAAAGTTCTATAGATGACAATAGGGAAATATGATTATTATTAAAAGATAAAAAAATAATTTCATACTTTTCAAAAAGTTTTGATATAGATAGAAATAATTTTATAAAATAAAAAAAAGTTTTATCAATATATTAAAACTTTTTTTTAGTATATTTTCAATATAATAACTCATAAAGTTATAATTTAATAATTTGATTATGAATATATATAAAATAATGTCTTTATTTATTTTTACTTGATTAGTACTTATCATATTTATATCTGCTTCTTTAAATACAGTTAAATATAAAGAAAATGAAATAATTTCTTTTTTAACTTGAACTTATATATATCAAGACAATAAATTTATAGACAATAAAAATAATTCATTTAAAAAAGAAAATGTATATAAAGAAAAAATAGATTATATAAACGAAGTATATTATAATTGAGATTTATTATCTATAGATTGAAATAAAATAAATTTAAAAAATTGAAGATATATTTTTAATTTTTTAGATATTTCTAAATCTTATGAAATATATTTCAATAATTATAAAATTACTCTTAAATCACCTTGAGAATTTATAATAGATAATACAATTTCTTCAAATATAAAATTTATAAATATAAATTCTATAATTAATTTAGATATATTTTACAATAAAAAAATAGTTAATAATATATATGTATATCCACATATGTATATGTTTTTAAATTCTTCTAGAAATGTAGCAAATTTTGATATATTTAAATTAGAAATTGTTTATAAAATTTGATATATAAAAGATAATATATTAAAAGAATGAGTATTAAATACATCTTTTTTAGAAAATATTTATAAAAATAATTTAGATTTATCTTTTTATAACATATATTTTAATGAAAATTATTTAAATAAAAAATTATTATCTAATATAAATTTTAAGAAAATAGAATTTATACAAACTAGCTCTGACTTTGAAATAAATGAGAAACTTACTTCTTGAGAAGAAATAAAATTTATAAATGAAAGAAAACAACAAAATTATTATAAAAAAAATATTATATCTTGATTAAATGATATTATTATAGCTGATAGTAAAGACTTGGAAAATATTTTTAATACAAAAATACTACCTGAAATAAATAATTTAAAAAATTTAAAAAATTCTAATTTTGAAGATATAAACAAAATTTTATATGACTATTATTTTAAATTTTTAACTTTAGATGACACTAAATACTTAGATTATGTTTTTATATTTAATAAGATAATTTCTAGTCTAAATTATGATAATTATCAAAAATTTATTTTATCTTATTTTACACTAAATAAAATAGTTCATTTAAATGATTTATGATTAAAAGAGTGAAAATATTTTACAGATAATTATTTATTATTTTTAAAAAATTATTTTATTGAAAACAACATAACTCTTAAAAATGATTGAGAAAAAATAAAAATAGAATGAAAAAATATTTCTAAAAAAGTTTATGATGAACTTGATTATATAAGATATTATACTAAAAATCTATTCTTGTATTGATTGTCTTTTGATGAAGATAATTTCTCAAATAATCTAGAAATAATTGAAATATATTTAGAACTAGAAAGATTTATAAATATAGATAATATAAAAACTTATACATTTATAATCGAAAATTATAATATATTTGAAAAAATAAATAAAGATTTAATGAATAATTTTTTTGAAAAAACTAGAGATGAAAATAATTTGTTAGTTATAAAAAATCAATATTCAGATGAAATATGATTATTAAAATTAAATAATCTATATGAAAAATATATTCTTTTTGTTAGATATAATGAGTCTTATATAAAAATGAAAGATAAAATATATATAGAAAGATATAAAAATTTATATAATGAATATAAAGAAATAAATTTAGCTTTAAATAATTATAATCAATATATTATTGAATACGATAAAAATAAATCATCAGTTTTATGAGCTCAAACTTTGACAATAGATAAAACTATATCTTTATCAAAAGAAAATTTAGAATCTTATTTATCAAGTTTTAATTCTATAGATTTATCAAATGTTAAA
>CAZIGU010000053.1:2759-6466 GCA_964538545.1 uncultured Candidatus Peribacteria bacterium | reverse complement strand
ATTCATCTCTGTATATTGTTTGTAGTATTTTACTTGAGAAATTTGTTGAGAGCTCATTTGTGTTTACCTCTTTTTTATCAATATTCATTTTATATAAAATTATATATTATTTGTATGATTATACATTATTTTTATAAAATATCAAATTCTTGTATTATTTTTTGCATATCATTTTTTAAAGGTGCTATAAAAGTATGTATTTTTCAATATAAAAATATATCTAGTTTATAAGCATGTAGGGCTTGTCTATCTAAACCATATTTTTTTAATACTTCTAAATTTATTTTTTCATCTCAATATACTTTATCTCAAATAATAGGAAATCATATACTAGATAAATGAACTCTTATTTGATGAGTTCTTCAAGTTTCTATTTTAACTAAGACTAAAGTATATTTATTATCTATGTATTTTAATGTCTTTACATAACTTATTGCTAATTTAGGATTTATCGGATTTTTTGAAGTTATGCGAGTTCTATCAGTTTTGTGTCTTCATATAAAAGATTCTATTTTAAATTCTTCTTTATTTTCTATTATTCAATAAACTATTGCAAGATAATATTTATTTATTTTTTTTCTTTCTTTTATAGTATTTTGAAGATGAGTCATCATATAGTCATTTTTTGCTATCATGATAACTCAAGAAGTATCTTTATCCAATCTGTGGACTATTCAAGGTCTTAGACTTCAATTTATTCATCATAAATTTTTCAAATGATATAAACAAGCATTTACAAGAGTTCAAAATTGTCATTCTATTCATGGAGTTGGGTGAGTATTTATTTTAGGATCTTTATTTATAATAGCTATGTTTTCATCTTCATATATTATGTCAATAGGAATATTTTCTCATTTTAATTCTAGAGATTCTATAATGATTTCTACTTGCATATGATCTTTAGGTCATATTTTTTTATTTTTATCAAGTATTTTTCAATTAACACAAACTTTTTGAGTATCTATAAGTTTTTGTATATAACTTCTTGAAAAGTCTGAAAAAAGAGTAGATAAGTATGTGTCTACTCTTGTTTTTTCTTTTATATAAGTACAAAAATTGTAAATCATTATAATCAAAATTTAGTTTTTAAATCGTTTATTTTTTGTTCATCTTCATTTTGTATTTCTTCTTTTTTTCTTTCGTTAATATATATTTCTCGTATATTTAACCATTCTTCTTGTTGTTTTTTTAACAATTTAGTTACATCTTCAGGGTGTATTTGAGCTAATTCTCTAAATTTATTTCTTTCTTCTAGAAAAACTTTTTTTAATTCATCAAATTGAAATTGAGATAGAGTAGGGCAAGCATCTATAACTCTTTTTTTCTCTAAAAGATTTAAAGATAAAGAATTTTTAATCAAATCTAAAAACTCTAATGAATCTATATTTACAATTGGTAAGTGCATATTTATAAGTTCTAGCATGATAGAATCTGCTTCTTCAATAGTTATATTTTCTGCCATATTTTTTAATTAAATAATAATTTAATTTTATTATATTTAATTTGAAAATAAATCAATATTTTATATAATAATTTAAGTATAAAATAATCAAAAAATATGTTTAAAAAAATAGTTTGACTAGGTTTTGCAAATAAATGAAAAAATGCAAAAGATGTAAAAGAATACATACAAAAACTTGTTGATTCTTGAGCTACAGAGTTTTTTACTTGATACAATCCATCTTATTGGAATGATAAGTTTGGTTTTGAGGTAAGTCCAAATGGTAGATTTGCTGAACATGAACAAATAACTGATTATGATACTTTAAAAGAAATAGTAAAAGAAGTACATAATCATAATTTAGAAATTTTTATCAACTTAAATGCTTGGTATTATACAGATATTACTTTTCCATATATACAAAAAATGGTAAAAGAATTTATAGATTTATGAGTTGATTGAATTATTTGTTGAAATATAACTATTTTAGAATATTTAAAATCTATAAATTATTCTTGAAAGATAAATTTATCTACTGTTTTAGCTATATACAATACTGAAAGTATAGAGTTTTTTTTGAAAAATTATAATATAAATAAACTTATACTTAGTAGAGAAATAACTTTAAAAGAAATAGAAAAACTTTGTAATAATTTTCCTGATTTAAAATTTGAAGTGTTTTGAGAATGAGATTTTTGTAGATACAATAATTGATTATGTTATGCAGAACATAAATACTCAACTCGTGATATATGTACGGTTGTTTTTGATGATTTGATTTTTAAACATAGATTTAATCCAGATTTTAAAAAAATTATTTTAGATGAAAATCTGTCCTATTTACAAAAAACAGAGTTATTTATAAAAGATTATAAAGATATCTTTACAGAAACTCAAGAAATTTGTGATTTACTTGATATGGATTTAAATAAAGAAAATATAGAAAAATTAGTTAAAAATATCAAAAAAATATCTATAAGAACAGACATATTTTATGATCGATTAGAAAATAAAGATAGTATTTCAAATAAAAATATCTTTATATATCTAAGATGATTAAATATGTTATTATCTTTGGATTTTATTTCAGAAGAAGAAAAAACATATTTTATAGAAAAAAAACAAATAATAACAAAAAATATAAAATCTTGAATAGAATATAATTTGTCAAAAATAAAAGAATTAAATTCTCTTAGCAAAATAGATGCTTTAAGAACTAACTTAGTTTATTCAAAATGAGATAATTTGAATTTATATTCTTACTTATTTTTTAGTAAAATAAAAAATATAGAAACAGTTAAATTTCCTACTAGATGAAGAAATTATAATGAAAAACTTAAAATTATAGAAGAAACTATAAAAAATAATAAAGTAGATGATAAATATATAACAAGGGAAATAAGTCCAAAAAGAACACATTATGATTTAACTTATATTTTTTGAGATAAAAATCGGTTTTTAAAAATATTAAATAATTTATAATTTATGCCTTATTCTATAGTTCATATTGATCTAGTAAATAAAAAATTAAAAAATAAAAAAATATCACCTCAAGATAAACTTGATTTTTTTGTAGGAAATATAATAACAGATATTTCTTATAATCTAAATTCTTACTGAATTTCTATAAAAAGAGAAGATACACATTATTATACTTGACAAGACTATATGCAGGTAGATTTTGCAAATAATTTCTTTTTAAAAGAAAATATGACTAAAAATTATTTGATATATTGATATTATTATCATTTACTTACAGATAAGTTTTGGAGAGATTTTGAATTTGAGTGAAGATATGTTAACGAAGATATATACAATACATACCAAATATCAAGAAAAATAAATTCAGAAATAGATTTATTAAACTTTGAAGATAAGTATTTATTTGATAAACTATATAATTATAAGATAGAAAATTATAAACTTCCCAGTGTTTTTTATAATATTTCAATTGATTTAATACAAAAAAGTTATATAGATTTACTTGATTATATGACTCTTAAAAAAACTTTTTCAAAATGAGAGTCAAATGATAAATATAAAGATTTAATAGAAAAATACTTTTCTTATGATCATCATCTATCTCTTAAAAATAAAGCTTTTAATGAAATAAATATATTTTAATTTTTCTTACTTTTTTCTTACTTATTATAATTATATTATATTTGTAATTTAGAGAGCTCCTAATTACAAATAATTTAATTTTATAATTTTGTTAATATGAAAAATAAAAAAACTATGCTTTATACTATAGCTTCAGTATTTG
>CAZIGU010000053.1:0-2744 GCA_964538545.1 uncultured Candidatus Peribacteria bacterium | reverse complement strand
AGTTACTTTGGCTTCTTCTTGAACAACTAATAATAATTTAGATTCTAAATTTCATAGTTTTGGTTGATATCATAAAATGCACTTTTGATCAGGACAAACTATGGATTATACAGGTATGCTTCTTAGAGAGTCAGTTATAGATAAACTTTTATCTTGACAATCTCTTACACAAGAAGAACAAACTTTAAAAACTAAAATAATCCAAGAAAGAGCAGATAGAAAAGCTCAAATGGAAAAAAGAAAAGCTCAAATGGAACAATATAGAGTTATTATGGAGAAAAAAAGAGCATGAGAACCTCTTACACAAGAAGAGCAAACTAAGTTAGGTACTCTTAAGGCAAATATGAAAAAATCTTGAAAAAATTGAAAATATAATAAATGATTTAAATGAGAAAGATGAGGTTGTAATAAATAAAAAAAGAATGATTTTTTTTAAAATCATTCTTTTTTTATTTCAAAATATATATTTTTTGCAAATTATAAAATTATATGATAAAATTTAAGTAATTTATAATTTAATTTTAAATACTATGCCTACTGAAAAAATGACTACTGAAGCATTACCTCCTTTGCAAAAATGAAAACAAGACTCTCTAAAAGATCTTATAACAAAAGTAATGGAAAATAATATAATAGATCAAGAAGAGCTTGAAGATATCTTAAATACTTATGAAAAAGAAAAAAGTAGTTTAATAGATCGAACAAAAACTCAATTAAAAGAATTAGTTTTAACTATATTGTCTAATTGATTAAATATTTCTTCTGAGTCTGATAAAATTAAAGCTAAAACTCTTCTATCAATGGCTTGAAAAAATATAGATTTATCAAATCTACCAACAAGCGCACCAAAACCTACACCGACTGCATCACAAAATAATAGAATCTGATTTTAACAAAAATAAAAGTCTTAAGTATAACTTAAGACTTTTATAATGATTCATTGATTTTAGTTTAATACTAATATCTTTTTTTAGAATTTCTATCAGAGTTTCCTCTGTATCATCATCTATCTCATCAATAACTTCTTCTATCAGAATTTCCTCTGTATCATCATCTATCTCAACCTCTATCTCATCAATTTCTATTTCATCATCTATATCATCAACTTCTTCAAGAATTTGATGATTTTTCTTTTGCTTTAACTACAAGAGGTTGGTTATTGTTTAAATCTTTAAAAATTTTTAAAACAATTTGTGCATTTGCTTCAGGTAGATCTATATAAGAAAAATTTGTTAGTATATCTACTTTTCAAGCTCATAGATCTCATAATCAAGTTTCTTTAGCTATAAAAGCAAGTAAATTTCATGGGTTTGCAAATCAATCAAGTTTTCATTTTGCTACAAAAAGTCTCATCATACCATCATCTCTAGATTTATATCATTCATTTCAAGAGTTTCAAATAGATCTAGATTCTAGGTTTTTATAGGATTCTTCTTTTAATTCATCTTTATAAAATTTTTGTAATAGACCTGCTAATAGTTTAGTTTTGTCTTCAAAAGTATTAAGTATTTCAGAAGCAAGTTCAGTATAACTTAGTTCATTTTCACTTAATATAGTATTTAAATCTTTTATAAGATTTTCTTTTTTATGAGTTACTATATCTTTAGCATTTGGTAAGGGTTGTTTCTCTATTTTAGTTTTTATAGTTCTTTCTATGAAAAATAATCTTCTTACATCAGCATTTGATATGATACTTATTGCAGTTCATGTTTTTCAAGCTCTTCAAGTTCTTCATATTCTATGAGTATATGTTTCAGGATTATCTGGTAGTTCAAAATTTACTACATGACTTAAATCTGAGATATCTATTCATCTAGCAGCTACATCTGTTGCTACAAGTATAGAAATATTTCTTCTTTTAAATCTAGCTAAAACTTTTTCTCTCATATTTTGTTCTATATCTCAGTGAATTGCTTCGGCTAGGTATCATTTTTGAGATAATTTTGAAGCTACTTCATCAGTTTCAGCTTTTGTTCTACAAAAAACTATTCAGTAAAAATCAGGAGTGATATCAAGTATTCTACACATAACATCAAATTTATGACCTCTAGGTGCTTCATAATAAACTTGAGTTATAAGTTCGTTTGTTAATTGAGTTTTTTTGATACTTACAGTTTCATAATCTCTTAAATATTTTTTTATGATAGACTCTATAAATGGAGGCATTGTAGCTGAAAAAAGAAAAACTTTTTTATCAACTGGAGAAAATTTTAATATTTCTTCAATTTCTTCTTTAAAACCAACATTTAACATTTCATCTGCTTCATCTAAAACAAAGTATTTAATACTATCTATATTTAATCTTCATTTATTCAAATGATCTGTAACTCTTCAAGGAGTTCATACTATTATTTGAGGATTTTGTTTTAAAGCTCGCATTTCACTTCTGATATTTTGTCATCAGTATAGTAAAGTAATATTTGTATATCGACTAGAAAATGATTTTAATTCATCAGCTACTTGTATAGCTAATTCTCTAGTTGGAGTAAGTATTAAAGCTTGAATTTTGTTAGATTTTTTATCTAATCTATCAAGTATAGGTAAACCAAAAGCTGCAGTTTTACCAGATCAAGTTTGAGCTTGTCAAACTATATCTTTATCACTAGAAAGAGCAAGTGGTATAACTCATGCTTGTATAGCAGATGGAGTTTTGTATCATTTAGCTTCTATTGCTTTTAAAATTTCTTGTGATAATCATAACGATTCGAAATTAATTTCTGACATCTTAAATTATTATAATATAA
>CAZIGU010000052.1:488-6636 GCA_964538545.1 uncultured Candidatus Peribacteria bacterium | reverse complement strand
ATGTAACAAATGAAGATTTAACAAATCTAAAAAAATATACTATTTACACAAAACAACTTATAGAATGAATGCCTTCTAAAGTATTTTCTGCAAATACACTTTCACCACACCCTATAGATCCTGAAGTTTTTTCAAATAGATATAACAAAATACTTCAAGTATCTAGAGAGAAATACTCTAATTCAAAAGATTTAGTAGAAGAAAAAATACATAAAATTATAAAAGATTTAGAACTTCAAGAGGAAAAACAAGAAAAAGAAATAAAAAAGAAAAAAGATTTAGAAAAAAAAGAAAAAGAAAAAAAGGCAGCTGAAATGCAAAAAAAGTCTTAAAAATTATTTTTAAGACTTTTTTAATAAAATTGCAAATAATTAAATTTTATTATAATCATTTTATTATAAAATTTAACCAAATAAAAAATGATAGAAATACCAAATTATTATGCAATTATCTCAGAATTATTAAATATAACTGAATCCCAAGTTCAAACAGTTCTTGATATGATAGAAGCTTGAGATACTATTCCTTTTATATCTAGATATAGAAAAGAAAAAACATGAAATTTAGATGAAAATATTATAAGAGAAATTATTTCAAATAAAACTAGATTACAAAATCTATATGAAGCAAAATTACAAGCTATAAACTGAATAAATGAATTATGATTATTGACTGAGGAATTACTTGAAAATATAAAAAATACTTTAACTCTAAGAGAAGTAGAAGAACTATATAAACCTTTTAAATCAAAGAAAAAAACAAAAGCTATAATTGCTATAGAAAAATGATTTCAAGTTGTAGCAGATAGCTTAAAACAAAATATTATTTCAATACCAGATGATTTATTAAATTTATATAGTAAGGAAGAGATTATATCCTGAGCTATAGATATAGTTGCTCAAGAAATACAAACAAATTCACATTTAAGACATTTTTTAATAGAAAATTTAAATAAATATTGAGTTTTATCATCAAGTATAAAAACTCAAAAATCTCTTGATAAACTAAATGAAAAAGATAAATTAGAAATACCAAAATTTGAAATATATTTTGATTTTAATACACATATTTCAAGAATAAAACCATATCAAATTCTTGCTATAAATAGATGAGAAAGTTTAGAAATATTAAATACAAAAATTCAAAAGGATGATATAATATTTTCAAAAATTAGAAATAAATATAGAAATTATCTAAAAATAACCAAGGATTTTATAGAAGAATTAAGCAAAGCTTTTGATGATTGATATGAATCTCTTTTTTCATCAGTTTCAAATGAAATAATATCTGATTTAAAAGAAAAAGCATTTTTAGAGTCTATAAAAGTATTTCAAACTAATTTAAAAGAATTACTTCTGACAAAACCAGAATATGGTAAAAAAGTTTTAGCTATAGATCCTTGATTTAAAGCTTGATGTAAAATATGTGTTTTAGATAATTTATGAAATCCTTTAGTTTTTGAGAAAATATTTTTACATAACGAAGATAAAGCAAAAAATACTTTAAAAGATTTAATAAATAAATTTTCTCCAGATATAGTAGTTATTTGAAATTGAACTTGAACTATAGAGACTCAAAAAATAATTTTAGAAATTTTTGAAAAAGAAATATATGTGGTAAACGAGTCTTGAGCTTCTGTATATAGTGTTTCAAAAATAGCAGAAGAAGAATTTCCAGATTTAGATAGTTTAGATAGATGAACTATTTCTCTTTGAAGGAGATATATAGATCCTATTTCAGAACTTGTAAAAGTTCCTGTTTGAAGTATTTGAGTAGGTATGTATCAACACGATGTTTCTCAAAAATTACTTGAAGAAAAATTGCAAGACGTAGTTGTAGATTGTGTAAACGATGTATGAGTAAATGTAAATACTGCATCTATATATTTACTTAACAACATTTCATGAATAGATAAAAGACTTGCCAAAAAAATATTTTCTTCTAGACCATACAAAAATAGGGAAGAGTTAAAAAAAATATTATCAGAAAAAGTATATGAGCAGGCTATTTGATTTTTAAGAGTACCAGATAGTGAAGAAAAATTGGACAATACAGATATCCATCCAGAACAATATGAGTTAGCAAAATATATAATTGAAAATAACAAAACAAAAATAGATAATGAAATGATAAAAATATATCCTGATTGTAATCAAGATACTATAGATTTTATACTAGAATCTTATAAAAATATTTGATTAGAAAAAAGAACAAAATCTAGTCATACAAAAGTAGAAAAAATAAATAATTGACAAGCAAAAGTCTGAGATGTTATTTTTTGAATAGTTAGAAATGTTTTGAGTTTTTGAGCTTTTGTAGATATTTGAACAAAAAATGATTGACTTGTACATATTTCACAAATTTCAAATACTTTTATATCAAATACAAGTGATTTTCTGAAAGTATGAGAAAAAGTAAAAGTAAAAATCACCCAAATAGATGAAAAAACTTGAAAAATACAATTAACAATGAAAGATATTTAATAAAACTAAAAAATGCTTATAAGAATAGAAGAAATAACTTTTTGATTAAATGATGATGAATCAAAATTGAAACAAAAAGTTGCAAATATGTTTAATATATCAGGAGATAAAATATTATTTTTTGAAATAGTAAAAAAAGCTATAGATTCAAGAAATAAGTCAAATATTTTGATTGTATATAGTGTAAATATAGATTTATGAAGCAATGAAAAAATTATTGAAAATAAATCAAAAATATTTCAAAACTTAGTTAAAAAACATAAAATAAGACTTATAGAACCATTTATCTATAATATAGAAAAAATAAATAAAGATAAATTAAAAAAAAGACCTATAGTAGTATGAAGTTGACCTTCATGACTTTTTGCTTGACTTCATTTAGCTCTTGCATGACTTAATCCAATAATTATAGAAAGATGAAGTAAAGTAGAAGAAAGGGTAGTGCAAGTATATAATTTTTTCAAAAATAGGGAATTATTAGAAGATTCAAATGTTCAATTTGGAGAATGATGAGCTTGAACTTTTTCAGATTGAAAACTATATACTTTAGTAAATGATCCTAGAAGTAAATTTATTTTTCAATCTTTTGTAGATGCCTGAGCTCCAGAGGAAATTATTTATTCGGCTCGTCCTCATATATGAACAGATAGACTTAGATGAGTTGTTAGAAATCTAAGAAAAAAAATAATATCTTTATGATGAGAGGTTAGATTTGATACAAAAATGACTTGAATAAATATAGAAGAAAATAAAATAAAATCTATTGTTTTAAATGAACATGAAATAATAGAAACAGATGATTTAATAGTAGCTATTTGACACTCTGCTCGTGATACTTATGAGCTTCTTTATAATACATGATTAAATATAATTCAAAAGCCTTATGCTATTTGAGTTCGTATAGAACATCCTAGAGAAATGATAAATAAATCTCAATTTTGAGAAAGTTGTACTCATTTTAAACTACCTACAGCAAACTATAAACTAGTTTCTCACAATGAAAATAATAGATCTGTATACACTTTTTGTATGTGTCCTTGATGACATGTAGTAAATGCTAGTTCTGAAAAATGAAAATTAACAATAAATTGAATGAGTGAATATGCTCAAGATTCTATCAATTCTAACTCTGCATTACTAGTAAGTGTTTTAGCTAGTGATTTTCCATCAGATCATCCTTTAGCTTGAGTTGATTTTCAAAGAGAATTAGAAAAAAAAGCTTTTGAAGTATGATGATGAGATTATTCTGCACCAGCACAATTAGTATGAGATTTTTTAAGATGAGTTCCATCTACTAAATTATGAAATATAAATACTACTTTTAAACCTTGACTAAAAATGACAGATCTAAGTTTAGTATTACCAAAATTTGTTATAGATGCTTTAAAAGTAGCTTTACCAGAAATGGATAAAAAAATAAAATGATTTGCTTCAGATGATGCTATTTTGATAGCAGTAGAGTCAAGAACTTCAGCAGTTATAAGAATACTAAGAGATAATAATTGTGAATCAAATATTTCTTGAATTTACCCAGCAGGAGAATGAGCTTGATATGCTTGATGAATAACTTCTTCTTCTATAGATTGACTTATAGTAGCAGAAAATGTAGTTAAAAAATATTTATAATAAAAAAGTTTTCAATTGAAAACTTTTTTATTATAAATCTAAATATTGATCTATTCTAACTTGCCAAACAAATTCATCTATATGACTAACCAAAATCATAGCTCATTCAAACTCATCAAGAGCTTTAGCTATAACAGGAATATGTCTAAAATTTATATGATTTGTAGGTTCATCAAGTATCAAAATACCTGGTTTTAAAAACATCAATCTACAAAAAGCTACAAGTCATTTTTGTCATTCAGATAAATCTCATATACAAGATTTCATAATATCTCAATTTATTAAAAATCAAGAAGCTCTAGATCTCAAATCTTGCTCTGACATATCATCTGCAACATCTCTTAAACAATCATAAACTGTTTGATTAAAATCTAAATTAGAAAAATCTTGTCTATAATATCATATTTTAACTCATGGAGTAACTATAACTCAATCTTCTTTTCATGAAACTATTTTTTCAAGTAAAGTAGATTTTCAAATACCATTAGGTCATGATAAAAGTAAATGATCATCTTTTCTCAATTCAACCTCAACTTGTTTTACTATTGGTTCATCTCAAGACATAATATGTACTGAATTTATTTTTAATAAAACTCATCAAATATCTTCTTGTAAAGGTATTTTAAATTCTTTTATAGTTTTATCTTCTCTTCTAACATCAACAATATCATTTTCAAGTTCTCGAGCATCTTCTCTCATTTTTTTTGCTACAGCTCTAAGTTTTCATCATTTATTAGCAAACACATTTGCTTGTTCTTTTTTAGCCTGTGCTTCTTTTGCAAGTCTTGCGTTTGCCATATTATCTTTTTCTATTTTTCTTTTAATTTGTTCTACTACATCGTTATAATCTCAAACAAATTGTTCAGTTTGTTTAGTATGAGAATCTAGATAAATAACTCAATCAGTAAAACTATTCAAAAATTCTGCATCATGAGATATAACAATAACTGTTTTTTTATAGTTTTGTAAAAACGTAGTTAAATGCCATATTCAATCTCTATCTAAATTGTTTGTAGGTTCATCAAGTAAAAGTATATCTGGATTTTGTATCAAAGCTGCTCAAAGCAAAAGTCTTGCTTGTTGTCAACCTGAAAATTTATGAATTACTTTATCTAAAGGAGCTTTCAAATTAACAACATTTAAAATATCCATTATTTGTTTATCTATATTGAATACTGTTTTATCAGGAAAATATTTTCTAAAAAACTCTTGAACTGTTAAATCTTTATCTTCTGGTTTTACAACTTGATATTGAGTTGCTATACTAAGATTTAATCATACATTTATAATTCAACTTTTTTGTTTTAAAGTTCAATTTATAAGTTTGAAAATAGTAGATTTTCAAGCTCAATTTTGCCCCATAAGAGTTATTTTACTTCATGATCTAACATTGAAAGTAACATCTTCCAAAATAGGTCTTTTTAAATCATAAAAAAACTCAACTCATTTAAAACTTATCACAGTTTCATTTCACATCACCATAAATAAATAGTATTTAAAAAATAAATTAAAGTCATTATATAATCTTTTATAAAAAATCAATTACTTTTTTTTCAATTTTTTAACTTCTCATATAAAATACTTAAAATCTTTTATATTTATAATGATATATATAGAAAAATATAAAATTGATATAAATAAAAATATAAAAAAAGATTTAAATCTACTTGTTTCAAGTAGGGTAAAAGGCATTAAATAATAAAAAATTACTCACACAAAAGATAGCAATAAAATATTTTTTAATAAGTAAAAATATTCAAATTTAGTATAATATTCTTTTAATATAATCTCAGAAAGAATCCATATAAAAATCCAAATTATTCAAGTTGCTAAAGCTCGTCATACTACTCACATATATTTTATCAAAAAATAATTAAGTATTATATTTAGTATCAAAGCTCGTATCATAATATATAATCTATGAGTTATTTTTCATATTCAAGCTAATATATTGAAATTTATTTGTATTAAAAAATTAAAAGTTAAAAATAATATACTATACATAAGTATTGTTCAGGACATAATAAATTTTTCTCAAA
>CAZIGU010000052.1:0-478 GCA_964538545.1 uncultured Candidatus Peribacteria bacterium | reverse complement strand
CTATCTCTTGAGCATATATAAAAAACAGTATATTAAAAGCTATTCAAAAAGATAAAAATGTTTTATTCATCATTGATTTTATAAGAATAATTTTATCTTTTTCTCACCTAGCATAAAACTCAGAAAATACTGGGAATAAAAAAGAAAAAATAGGTCATATAAGCATAAATGGTATACTTATAATACTTAAATAATTGCTATAATATCAAGCATCTTCTGTTCATAAAAAAAATATAATCATTTGCATATCTACTTGACTAAGTATAGTAGCAACCTGACTTCAAAGTAAAGCTATAATAGCATACTTAAATATGCTTTTAAATAATTGTTTATCAAATAATATTTCTTCATTTTTTAAGTTTTCTTTATAATATTTAAAGTAAAAATATATTATAGCTACAATAATTCAAAAATACAATCATCAAACCCATGAATAACTATAATTTACTAAATTTCAAACATCATAAAAAAATAAAAA
>CAZIGU010000051.1:0-6680 GCA_964538545.1 uncultured Candidatus Peribacteria bacterium | reverse complement strand
GAGTTAATTATTTTTTTCTTGTCACTTTTTATATCTTGACAATACAAAAATTCTCAATTTTTATCAATTATTTCTAAATAAATACTTTTTCATCAATTTGAAATTATTTTTATATATTTTTTTTCTGATAAATCTATTTCATCTCAATTTTTTCTTTTTTCTAGTACATCTATAACACTAGAATTTGTTATATATCTTAATACAGTTATTAAAATATTTTCTAGAGAAAATTCTTTTTCCTTTTTTTTATCTATTATAGCATCGTTTAGTATATTTCTTAGTTCTAAAACAAATTTTCAGTTTGATATACAATTAGTTATTTTTATTTCTTCTTCTATACTTATTCATTCACTGCATTTTATTTTATTAAAAATTCTTATTATTTCTTTTGCTTCTTCTTCAGGAGTAGAGATGTTTTTTAGTATTTTTTTTAATACTTCTGTTGATTTATGTACTTTAATAGCATTTTGTGCTGAGTTGCAGTTTATTTCTAGATTCATATTTTTTTATTAAATTATATAATGCTTTAATATTATCATAAAATATAAAAAAATCAAAATAAAAGAGTCCTAAAAAGGACTCTAAAAGTTTTATTATTCAAAGAACTATTTGCATATCATAATCAAGCACTGATACTTTTACATCAGGATTGAAACGACCTGTTTCTGTTCTTCGTTCAATTGAATTTTTAAGTGCTAAAGAACTACCATTTATATCTCCATGATTTAGATAGATTTTTGCACCCTTTTTATATTTCCAATCATTTAACCATCTTAGTAATGTACTTTCATCTGCATGTCCAGACATAAAAGAGGTTGTAATGATTTTTGCTTTTACTGTTTTTTCAATTTTTACTTGTTTACCACAACGGCAATCATAAGTATAAACTGAAATCTTTTTATCACCATTTGCAAGTTTTGCCCCTAGTGTTCCAGGGGAACAAGAGCCTGTTAGATAAAAACTATATTGTGGATTTTCTATGTATTTTTCAACATAAGAGATGATAGGACCTCCTTCCATCATTCCACTTGTAGTGACAATGATTTTTGCACCTGGTTTTGATAAAACTCCATCTCTTTCGTCTGTTGATATTGTGATGTATTCAAGATTTTTATAAACTTCACAATCAGTTTTATAAACTTCTGTTATAGCTTTTGCTAATTCACCATCTAAATATGGTACAATACCATTTTGGTTTAAATGATAAATCACTTCTTGACTACGATCATATGCAAATGCAGGTACAAAAACAGTTTTGCCACGAGATAAGTCCTTTTTGATATCAGATATGAATTTTTCAAGTCCAATATCATAATATTTACTATCTCTTTTTTGGCCACCGTATGTTGATTCACATATTACACAATCAACAGATATAGTATTATCAATTTCTGCTTTTCCATGAGGTGAATGAGTTCTTTTATCTTCACCCAAATCACCTGAGAACACAATTCTTTTAACATTGTGTTTTTTTTGAAAAGTCAGTATAATACTAGAGGAACCCAAAGTATGAGCAGCATTTACAACCTTTACTTTTAGACAAGGAATTATTTCTATAATATCTTCAATACGTGTAGTATGAATCATCATAGAATTTACATCATCTTCGCCATAAATTGGTCTTTGAGGTTTTAGAGTTTCTGATGTAATATCACCATACTTACTTAAAACTTCTTTTGCTTGCACTCTTTCTTGCTCTGTTAGAGTTTTAGTAGTTTTATTGCCTTTTTTGTCTTTTCCTCCTTCCAATAGTTTTTGAGCTTTTTTTACTTGATTATAAGCAATTTTAGCTCGAGCAAGTTCAGAATTAAACTTGCTATCCATAAGTTTTGCAGAGTTTTGACATTGTAAAAAAGCAATTTTACCAGTCGATTTATTGGGTACATATAACATACCTTTATACCCTCGCTTAAAAAGCATAGGTAAACGACCAGAATGATCAATATGTGCATGAGTTAACAAAACTGCATCGACACTCCTTGGATCAAAAGGTATTTCACGATTTGGTTTTTCAAGTTCTTCAGAACCTTGATGCATACCGAAATCTACTAATATTTTTTTTGTTGAGCTGTCGTTATATACCATATCAATCAAAAAACTACTTCCAGTTAGATTTGTTTTTACTCCACATATTTGACTACCACCAATGCCTCCCAAAGGAGTTACAGTAATAGTTTTTACATAAACGTTTTTCATGGTCAAATCTCCTCAAAAAAAAAAAGAAAAACATTTTATATATAAATATTTTTGTTAAAAAGTCAATAAAAAAATAAAAATATCTTTTGAAAATATGTTATTTTTCTTATACTTATTTTCAGTTTTATTATTTTTCAATTTTTATTTATGCAAAGACATATTGTATATACATTTATATGATTTTATATAGCTTTATTATTTTTTTGAGTATCGATAACATATTCTTCTTTTTATAAGGATTGAAATATTAAAATATACAAAATAATAGATAAAAATATCTATTTAGAAGATGAAAAATTGAATAATGTTTTAGTTTGATTTTCTTCTTTAGAAGATATTTCTTCTTATAAAATAGATTCTAGTTGTAGTTATGATGATAAATTTGTTTACAATATAGAAAATATTTATTATTTTTCCTTTAGAGTAAAAAATGATTGTATAGATAGTTTATTTTATTTAAAAGATAATTCTTGAAAAAGACTTTATAATACAAATTTTAAACTTAATTTACTTAAAAAATCAGATGTTTATGATAATTATTTGAATTATGAAACAAATAAATTAACTAGTTTTTCTCAAAAACTTCGAATTTTAAAAGATAAATATTCTATTTTAGTTGCTTCTAATATAGAAAAAATTATTTTAACACCAGATGATATAAAAAAAGATATTATTCATTCTCAAATTGAATATAATAAAACAATAATAGATGATATTTTATCAAAAAGAGATAATAAATATATAATTCCAGTTTATGGTTATGAATTACCTACTAAAAAATCAAAACTTCCAAATTCTACTCGTCCTTATAGAGCAATTTATACAAATGCAGTTCATGAATGATGGGATATAGATACTCCTTTTTGACAAGAAGTTGTTGCTATAGATGATTGAATTATCATTAGAGTTATAAGAAATTTTGAGTTTAATGATTTAAAAAATCTTAAAAAAAATTGAAATTTGTCATATTTTGATAAAGTTAATAACTTAGATATACTTAGATGAAATCAAGTCTGGTTAAAAACTATGAAATGAGATGTTATTTTTTATAGTCATTTAGATAAAGTATTTGAAAATATAAAAGTGTGAGATATGGTCAAAGTAGGGCAAAAATTGTGAACTGTTTGAATATCTTGAGTTCCTGATAAAAATTATAAAGATTATCATCTTCATTTTGAACTTAGAAAAAATGATTACAAGAAGAAATCTTCTATTTATGATTATATGAATAGAGATTGGTATTTTAAATGAAAATCTGAAAAATATATTTTAGAAAATCAATATAATATTTTTAAAAAATATGAATAATATAAATTTAATAACTAAAAACAAAAAAGCATATTTTGATTATGATATTTTGTCTACTTATGAAGCCTGAATAGAACTTAGATGATATGAAGTAAAATCTATAAGACTATGACAAGTAAATTTAAAATGATCTTATATATCAAATATATGATGATTTTTGCAAATCAAATGAATGCATATAACTCCATACAAAGTTCTTGTTAATAGAGAAAATATTGAATCTATGAGAGATAGAAAAATATTTTTGCATAAAAAAGATATTTTTTATATTTTAAATAAACAAAAAGAATCAGGTCTTGCTGTTATTTCTTTAGAAGTTTATTTTAAATGAAGTCTTATAAAACTTAAGGTTTGATTATGTAAATGAAGAAAAGAATATGATAAAAAACAAGTTTTAAAAGAAAGGACTTTAGATAAAGAAGCAAAAATTATGATGTCTAAATTTAATTTTTAATTTTTAAATTATGTCAGTTTTAAATAATAATTATTATGTTTTATTTGATTGAATCAACGAAGATAATGTTTCGTTTTTAGATATTTTGAAAAAATCTAAGAAAAATTTAGTATATTTTTATCCAAAAAATGACACTCCATGATGTACTAAAGAAAATGTATGATTTAATGAGGGAAAAACTAAGTTTTTATCTGCTTGAATTCAAATTATTTGAATATCAAAAGATAGTATAGAATCTCATAAAAAATTTGCTTGTAAATATGGTTTAACAAATATTTTAGTTAGTGATACAAATTTAGAATTGCATAAATATTTTTGAGCTTATTGAGAAAAAAATAATTATTGAAAAATAGTTTTATGAGTTATTAGATCTACTTTTTTGTTAGATGAGAATCGAAATATAATAAAAGAATTTAAAAATGTAAAAGCTACAGGACATCATTTAAAAATGTTAAAAGAGTTAGTATGAGAATAGATAAGTTTTTATGAAATTTATGATTTTGAAGTCGTAATTATTTATCAAAAATAATTAAGAAAAATTGAGTTTATATAAATAATGAGATTTGTTTTGATTCTTGAAGAAATATAGATTTTTGAGATAAAACTGTTTTTGAAGAAGTTATTTTAGAAAATAAAGAGTTCTTTTATTTTATTTTAAATAAACCACAAAACTATGTTAGTTCATCTGTTAAAGAGGCTTGATATAGTAGTTTTTTAGATTTATTAGGAAATAATCCTTATAAAAATATTTTAAAAGTAGTTTGAAGACTAGATGTAGATACAACTTGACTTCTTTTGCTTACAAATAATTGAGATTTTATACACAATGTTATAAATCCTAAAAAAGATATTTTTAAAAAATATAGAGTTAAAACACAAAATAAATTAAATTTATCAGATATACAAAAACTTAGATCTTGAGTTTTTATAGATGATGATTACAAAACTAAACAAGCAAAAATTGAAATCATAAATGATTATGAAATATATCTAAGTATAAGTGAATGAAGATTTCATCAAGTTAAAAAATGATAGAGTCAGTTTGAAACTCTGTTTTATCTCTTCACAGACAGTCTATTTGATGACTTGATTTATGAGGATTAAATTTATGAGAATATAGAGAAATAGATTTTGAAGAAGTAAAAAAAGTGTTTTTATAAAAAACACTTTTTTTGATTTTTTCATATTTTTTAAATTATAAATTAAAATCTAAATAATTTTCTTAAAATTAAAGATATTATAAAAAATCATATAAGAGTCAAAACTATACTTGCTCAAGATGAAGTTTTTAAATAATAAGATCAAAAAAGTCAAATCAAAACACTAAGTATTGAAAAAATAATAGATAATATAAATATATTTTTTAGACTTTTTGATAATATTTTAGCTATATTTACAGGAATTATTAAAAAAGCTCATATAAGCATTATTCAAAACATTTTTATACTCAATGCTATAAAAAAAGATAAAATTATTATAAAAAATATATTGTATAAATCTACATTTATTCACATAGATTTAGCTATATCTTTGTTTATGATTATATTTATAAAATTGTCTTTAAATATAAAAAATAATATATAAACTATAATCATAATAATACTTAAAATTATTAAATCAGTATTATTTATAAAAAGTATACTTCAAAATAAAAAATTATTTATATCTAATGTTAAATTTCATAAAAATCATATAGTAAATATAGCTCAAGCTATTCATGTTTGTGAAATAATTTCTTTTGTTGATTCACTTGTTATGAGATGAGTTTTTTCTATAAAGTAAATTAAAAAACTTCATATTATAGCAAAAATAAAAGCAAATAAATAATAATTTCAATTTAAAAGTAGAGAAATAGCAATTCATAAAAACAAAAAATTTGATATTGAATGTACTATATTTGCTTCTTTTCTCATAACTATAAAAACTCATAGTATGGAAGCTATAAGTGATATGAGTATTCAAGCTATTATTGCATTTTGAAAAAAATTATATTGTAGTATTTCAAGCATATTTATATATTATGATTATTTTTATTATGAGGATTATGTGTATAGGGAAGAGTATATTCTCAAAATATTTTTTTAGTAAATTTGTTTTGAGATACTTCTATAGGAGTTCAGTGACAACACATATTATTTTCATGAAGACATATTACTTTATCACTATTTTTATATACCAATTTTATATTGTGAGATACTATAACAATAGATATTTCTGGGAATATGTCTTTTACTTCATTTATTATTTCATAAAAAATTTCTTCTCATATAACATCTATTCAAGAAGTAGGCTCATCAAGTAGCAATAAATCAGGTTTTTGTAATAAGCTAGAGATTATAAGTATTTTTTGAAATTCTCATCAACTTAGAGAATTTATATTTTTATTTATCAAATCTTCACAATGAAATTTTTTCATATAATAACTTAATTCTTCTATTTTTAGATCGTTATTATATATCTTTATAAATTCAATTACTTTTATAGGAATAGTTTTGTCTAAATCTATTTTTTGAGGTATATAAGATAATTTTTTATAATTTTTTATTATTTTTCATGAAGAGGGTTTTATAATTCAAGAAAGTATTTTTAATAAACTTGATTTTCAAGCTCAATTTTTTCAAATTATACTAACTATTTGTCATTTTAAAATTGAAAAACTTATATCTTTTAAAATATAAGTTTTTTCTTTGTTATAGCTTAAATTTATTTTTTCAACTTTTAA
>CAZIGU010000050.1:0-6747 GCA_964538545.1 uncultured Candidatus Peribacteria bacterium | reverse complement strand
TGCCAAAACCGGGCATGCTAAAAGCAAGAATATTTTTAGTCGGTAAATTTAAAAGTTGCATTGTTTTGAAGGCAACAAGCAAAGCCAAAGTGGAGTCCAACCCGCCAGATACTCCTATTATTAGTTTTTTGATATTTGTATTTTCATATTTGTTTTTAACTTTATGAAAATTTTTAAAAATAAAAATAGATTATTCTATTTCAAAAACTTGATTTAATGATAAAAATAAAAAAATACTTAAAAAATTTTTTTGATTAAATATTATAATTGTATTTTTATATTTAGTTTTTGTATGACTTTTAGTTTTTGTAATTCTTGATTTACTACCAAAACTTATTCAAGAACTTACTCAATTACCAAGATATATTCCAGCTTTAGCAGACCAGGTAAATATGATAAGTTCTAAATTAGAAGAAATTAAAAATATAAACACTCAAATATGATGAAGCATAAGTCAAATTTTATCTAAACAAGATATAGCTATACTTATACAAATATATGAAAAGATAAAAACATTTTGATCTATATTTTTACAAATATTTTTATCATTAGTATTAAGTTATATATTTATAATAGATAGAGATAAATTACATTCTTATTTAAAATGATTAAAAGAATCAAACTTTAGTTTTCTATATTATGAATATTCTCTTATAGTTAAAAAAATAGTAAAAACATTTTGACTTGTTTTTAAAGCTCAATCAGTTATAGCTTTAGTTAACACAATTTTAACAACTATTTGACTTATAATTATTTGACTTATACATTGAAATAGTTTTCCATTTTTGATGACTCTTGCTATAATAGTGTTTTTATGTTGATTTATACCTGTTTTATGAACTTTTATATCATCTCGACCAATACTGCTTATATGATATGCAACTTATTGAGGGTTTTGAATAATATTTGAAATAATTTTTCTAATAGCTTTTGTGCATGCAATTGAGGCTTACTATCTAAATCCTAAAATAGTATCATCTTTTGTACATTTACCTATAAGTTTAACATTTATGATTCTGATTTTATCAGAACACTTTTTGTGATTTATATGACTTATAGTATGAATAGCGTCTTTTTATTTTATTATGGAGCTTTTAAAAGAAACAGATATTATCATAACTAAGTCAAAAAATGTTTTATGAAATACAGATGAAGTCTCAAAAGAAACCAAAACAGAAATCAAAAAAAATATTAGATTATCTAGAAAAGATACATTTGAGTAAAAGCACTATTTTTTAAAAATAGTGCTTTTTGACAATATTAAAAATATTTTTAAAAAATATAATTGTTATTTTATTATGAATAAGTATGTTTTGATATGTTTACTTTAGTAACGACTATACAAAATACAATATTAACAACAACATTAACAGAGAGTTATAAACCTAAAGGTAATATGTTGTCAAAATGACATAAATCAAATGATTATGTTTTATTTTTGCAAAAAATATAAAAAATATATAATAAAACTAAATAATTTATTTAAAAATCATTTATTATGACAGAAAAAGTTCTTACTCCAGCTATGCAACAATATTGTGATATAAAAAATATAGTGATAGTATTATATTTTTTTAGAATGCGATATTTTATGAAATGTTTTGAGATGATGCTATGATAGCTCATAAAGTATTATGAATAAATATTACTTCAAGAAATAAAAATTCTTTAAATCCCGAAACTTTGACTTGAATACCTTATCATGCAAAAGATAAATATTTGCCAATTCTTATAAAAGCATGATAAAAAGTTGCTATTTGAAATAATTGAATATATAAATAAAAACTGAAATGAAACTATTAAAAAACTAATAAAACTTTAAATATGATATATTTATTTATTTGAGAAAAATACTTTAGAAATTTAAACATAAAAGCATGGAAAGATGCTTTTATGCAAAAATATAGTGAATTAAATATAATTCATATAAAAAATCCATTATCTTATGAAAAAACATTTTTTATACAAAACCTTGAATCTTCTTGATTATTTGCTGATAAAACTTTTGTTATAATAGATGATTTTGAATTATTTTTTAAAAAAGATATAGAAGAAAGTAGTGAAAAAGAAGATTTTTCCAATTTTTTTTGAAATATTTTTGATAAATTATCTACAGATATTACTCTTATATTGAACTGTAATTATTTTGATAAAAGATCTGTAATATATAAAAAAATATCAAAAATTTGAGAAATAAAAGATTTTGAAATAAAAGATAAACTTGATTTAAAAAATAAATTAGTATCTATTTATAAAGACAAAATAGATACTAATATAATAGATTATTTAATAAGTCTAAAATGAGAAAATTTTTCAACTATAAAAAATGAAATAGATAAAAATTTACTAACAAAAGATAAACTAATAAAAAATGATTTTATAGATATTTCTAAAGATATAGAAGAAAATATTTTTGAAATAATAAACTGTATTTTATCAGATAATATAAGTAAAACAATAGAACTTATAAGAAAAAATTTTTTAGTTTTAGAAAATGAATATTTTTTTATAAATTGATTATTATCAAATTTAAGAACTTATTTTTATATTTTTTTACTTAAACAAAAAAAAGAATCAAATAATCAAATAAAAGAAAATTTAGAATTATGAAATAAATCATTTATATTAAACCAAAAATTTAATATATCACAACAAAAGTTTTTAAAAATATATCATAAATTATCTATAATAGATCAAAATATAAAAACATGAAAAACTATATGATCAAATAGAAAAGATTTACTTTATGAAATAGAAAAATCATTTTTTTAATTTTTTCTTGAAAAAAAACTCTTTTTGTTTATAAATAAACAAGTTTATATTTTAATTTTTTAAAAATATGAGTAGAAGATGAAATTCTGCCTCAAAAACTCTTAGAGATTATATGGCACCTTTTGTTATAGTATGAATAGTTTTTTTAATAATTTTAAATTATTTGTTTTCTTGATGATGAGAAGAACAACAAAATAATACATTGAATACTTCTCTTAGTATAGAAGTATCAGACTGATGAAAATGAATTTTGACACTTTCTAATTGAGATAAAAAAGATGTATTAAAATGAGAAGATATAAAATTATCTAAATGAGAAAAATTGTCAGTTGTAGAATGAAATATAATAACTAAAGATAATTTATGAAATGTATTTAATCTATCTAAATTATGAGAATTAAGATATGCTTCAGAATGAACTAAATATGTTTTGTTTTCGGCTGATTTATGGGTTCAATCTAAAACAGATTTATCACTTGATATGAGATATGCTACAGTATCATCTAAAACAAATAGTGTTTTCAATTTATCTCAAAATGAAGTTGCATCAACAGTTTATGTTGTTGATGGTACAGTTGAAGTAAAAACACTTGCTTGAAAAATAGTTGTTTTGTGAAAATGAGAAAAAATTTCAATTATGAGAACAAATACAAATGACTCTACTTTTGATGCAGAATCTCAAAAATGACAAATAGATGATTATATAAAAACCGATAGTTGGTTTTTGGCAAATTGATGAGATAAGATTTTATCTTCCTCTATATCTTCTCAAACTTCATCTTGAGAATTATCTCTTATATGATCTTGAGAAACTATGTCTTGAAATACTTTGTCAGATATATCTTCAAATGAAAGTATATATTTTGATAATTTAACAGATGAAATGATATTAAAAGAATCAAAACTTGATATAACTTGAAAAATACAAAATGAAAATGTATATAAGATAGATATAAACTGACAAATAGCGTCAATAAATAATGATACTAAAACTTTTGAAGTAAGCCTAAAACTATCTTCAAAAGTTGAAGATATAGTTTATAAAGTTTATGATGATTGATTAAGAGTATTACAAAAATGAGTTATAACTGTTTATTATGATTGATGAACAGAAGTTAAAGAAACTACTACAACAAATACTTCAACTTTAGCAAATGTTAAAAATATTTCTATATCTAAATCACCTCTTTATACTATTATATCACCTTCTAAAAATCCATATAATACTACTGAAAATTTAGTTAAAATAGAGTGAAATGTGCCACCAAAAACAGTAGCTAAGATATTTGTAAATGATTTTCAGTTAAAAAAATTTCCATCATATTGAACTTATTGGTATTATTTTGCTAATACTGACTATGACAATTTAAAACCTTGAATAAATATGTATGAGATAAAATATTTTTCTTGAGATGATAAATTACTTTATACAAATACAGTAGTTATCGTAAAAGAAGAATCTAAAGAAAATACTTCTTCTTGAAATACTGTTTCAGATGATAAAAAAGAAGAAAATATCTCATCAGAATCTGTTTCTATAGATACACAAGAATCAACTCAAACTTGAGAAACTACTCAAATACAAACTTGAGAATAAAAAAAATACTTTTCATTAAGAAAAGTATTTTTTTATTATTTAACAGTTATTTCTTTTGTAGTAGTATCTCAAGCATTATCAGTTCAAACTATTTTTATATTATATGTTTGTCATTTTTTAAAAATATATCATTTTGCTATATAACCAAAACTTCAAGAGTTTGTATAGTTAAGTTGTCAATTTATATATATATTAAAATCTTTAAGAAATCAGTCCATATCTTGTCATATAATAAAAACATAATTATATAATTTTAAATAATCTTTATTTGAAACTTTTATAACAGGAATTTTATTAACTGGGTTTTTATAAGTTAATTTTATTTCTTTAGATGTTAATCATCATTTATTGTCAATTACTTCAACTTTAACTATACTATCTGAAGATATATTAACTAAGAAACTATTTAATGTATAAACTCTATTAGAATTAGCATATAGTTTTCAATTAACATATATTTTATAAGAAACTACTTTTCAATCTATATCTGAGGTTTTAAAATTCACTAGATATCTATTTAAAGATATTTCTTTAGAAGTTATATTAAGTAGTGGTAATTTATTTTCTATAATAGGAGGAATTACAGTTCAAGTGTTTGTATCTGGATTTGTTACTCAAGTATTTGTGTCTGTTGGTGGTTGTATAACAGTTCAAGTGTTTGTAGTTCAAGTATTTGTGTCTGTAGTAGGTTCTTTTGTCGGAGTTGTTGAAGTGTATTCTGAATCTTTTTTAACTTGTAAATAACTTAAACTTCAAGTCATAGATATAAATTTACCTATATTTACTGATGAGTTAGGATTGAATCAAGTATTTTGTAATATAGTTCTTATATTATTTTGATCAAGAGTTCAACTATTTGCTAACATAGCTCATACAAGTCATGAGACAAATGGAGTAGCCATAGAAGTTCAACTCATTTTTCAATAAGTATTTGATCTTAAAGTAGAATAAATACTTACTCAAGGAGCCGATAAATCTACTTCATCTCAATAATTAGAAAAACTTGCTTTTATTATATTTTGATCTACAGCTCAAACAGTTATAGCATCACTACATCAAGCAGGAACTTTTGCATTTACATTTGCATTTTCATTTCAAGCTGCAACTATAGAAATAGTTCATTTTAATTTTGCATTTGTTATAGCAGAGCATATGATATCATTTGTTGGATTTCAATCTCATCAAAGACTCATATTTATAACTTTTATATTATTATCTGCAGCATAATTTATAGCGTCAGCTAGAGCATAGTTTGTAGTATATCAATTAGCATCTAGTATTTTTAAAGGTACTAAAGACACATTTGAATTAACTCAATAAATTCAAGAGTTGTTTACAGAAGCTCAAATAATTCAAGCAACATGCGTTCAGTGTCAATGATCATCTTGTGCTGAAGAAGAATTATTAACAAAGTTTTTAGCTAAAGTTAAATCTAAGTTTTGAGATAAATCTGTATGATTATAATCTATTCAAGTATCTAAAACTCAAATTTTTATTTTTTGACTTTTAGATAAAGAGTATTGATACTCAGAAGCTCAAATTTTTTCAATTCACCAATTAGTTTTTGAATCTTCTCAAGATAAATAGTTTACTCCATCAGTATATCATTTGATTAACACAGGTTTTACTATTTCAACTTTTTCAAATAAATTAGTAGGAATAAGTCAATCTTTTAAATATGCTTTTAACATTTTTCATATTTTTGAAGTAGATGAAAAAATCAATTCATAAGCATTATTTCAAAGATCTTGTTTTTGAGTTATAGAAACTATATCAAAAAATCAAAATAAACTTTTTAATTCATCATAATTAAGTTCAGTTTTTACTATAAGTCTATATTCTGATTCTCAAGTTCTTTCTATAGCTTTTTTAAATTCTTTTAAAATTTCATTTTTTTTGTTTCAGGAAATTTTTAATATTTCTTTATCTTGCAATAAATTTATTTTTGAAGTTTTATTTAAAATATCTTTTATAACTTCTTCTTTAGTATAATTAGATATAACTTGATTTCTTTCTCTTTTAAGTCTTTCTTTTAAAACAGGAGAAGAAATATTTCTTTCCAAATTATCTAAAACATTTTTTATAACTATATCTCAATTATTTTTATAATTATTTAATCAAGATGCATATATATTGCTAGTAAAAGCAATAGATACTACTATAACAGAAGCTATAATTTTTTTGTTTTTAATCATAAGCAAAAAATTAATAATAAAGTAAATATATAATACATATATTATTTAATATTGTCAAAAAAAATAATATTTTTAGATGACAATATGTTGTTGTTTACTCTTTTAAAAATTTGATTTTAAGATGTTTTTATGATACAATAGATAAAATTATTTTATAATATAAAAAATATGACTCAAAATAGT
>CAZIGU010000049.1:0-6789 GCA_964538545.1 uncultured Candidatus Peribacteria bacterium | reverse complement strand
TCGTTGTTGATTATATATATTTTTTTGTTTTTACAAAAGAAAATAAAAAAACTTGTGTTTTTTTAAAAAAATATTATTTTATAATATATTTTTATAAGATAATTCTTTTATTATGGAAAAGATAAATATTATTCAAAATTTAACTTCTAAATTATTAGAACATTTATTATTAGACATAGAAGATATAAAAGTTATAAAAGAAGATGATGAAAAAGAAATATATTATATAAAAAGAAATACCTCTGAATCAAGTATACTTATTTGATTTAGTTGAAAAAATTTAGAAAATTTTTCTATATTATTAAAATGAATTATAAAAAATAAATTAAATGAAAATATAAAAATTCATATAGAAGTAAATGATTATATTGAAAGAAAAGATTCAAAACTGTTTAATTTTATAGATAAGCAAATATCTATTTTAAAACAAAATTGAAAAGAAATAATTCTTCCAAAATACAATGCATATCAAAGAAAAAAAATACATTCATATATTTCTTGATTAAATGAACCAAATATAATAACAAAAAGTATTTGAGAGTGAGAAGAGAGAAGGCTTCATCTTATAAAAATTTCAAAAACTATCACTATAGATATAGATTCTGTTTGAATTTAATTAACTATGAGAAATTGATTAAATTTGATAAATATCTGATAATTAAAAAAAATTCTAATAACTAATAAAAGTTAATTTTTACTCAACCTTATTTAATAATAATTATTTTAATTTTATGAAATACATAATAATTGTTTTTATATTTTTATCTTTTTCTAGTTTTTTTTATATAAATAACTTAAATTATCAAAAAATAAAAGAAATAAAATCAACTATAGTTAAACACCCTGAAATGATACCAAAAAAAGAAATAGCAAAAAACACTTCATTATGATTTTCAAATCTAAGGGCAGATATATATTGGCTTGAAACAATACAATATATATGATGAAATGCCATATCATGAGATTTTAAAAAATATCTTTATCAAATGCTTGATTTAATAACTCATCTAAATCCTTATTTTGAAAAACCATATATTATATGACAGCTACTTTTACCAGATTATAATCAAAGATATGAAAATTTAGATGAAGAAACTATTAAAAAAAATCAACTTAATGCTGAAAAATTATGATTAAAATGAGTATCAAATTTTTGTAATCAAAAAAAAATAGATCTTATTTTAAAAGAAAATAATTTACAAAAAATATGGTCTGAAGAACAATTTAAAAACCCTTGTAAATCTTTTGAAGTTCCATTTAATCAACGATTTTTAAATTATTATTATCTAAAAGATTCAAAAGAAGCTGCAAATTTTTACAAAATATCTTCAGTAAATGAAAATGCTTTATTATGAGCAAAAACAATGACAGCAATAATGACATGAAAATCTTGAAATAGAGAAACTTCTATTTTTATGTTTCTTACTTTAGCAGATTACTATGCAAAAGATAATAAAACATGTCAAGATTTTTCAAATATTTTAAAAAATTATACTTATAGTATTTTTAAATGATGAAATAATATAAATTCTAAAGATATAAAAGAAATAAATAATTTAAGAAACAAATTTTTTACTTTTGATGAAGAAAAAGAAAAAGAAATACTACAAACTGAATTAAACTGTATTAATTATATAAATAAATCCGTTAGAGAGCTAAATCTAGCATATATAGAAAAAGCAGATAGTATATATTTTGAAAAAAATAAAAACCATTCTGAAAATGCTAAACAACTATTTGATGAAAAATATATAGATTATTTACCTAAAGATTTTCAACAATATGATAGTTACTGAATTATATATTTTTATAATGAAGAAATAAATCAATATGATTATAAAATGGGAGTTTATTAAAAAAATTTTTGCAAAAAAAATATCGTCTATAAATGAAATAAGAATAAAAAAAGATAATTTTATAAAAAATTATCTTATTTTAAAATCCATAAAACCAAACATAATTCCTGTTTTAAAATCAAATGCTTATTGATTTTGAATAAAACAAGTATGTTCTATTATAAAAAATCTTGATATTAAAATAGTAGCAGTAGATTCAATTGTAGAGTATTTTAAAGTTATAAAATACTTAAAATCAGATATACTAATAATGTGAGAAACTATAAAAGAAAATTATAAATTATTTGATTTTAAAAAAACTCATTTTTGTGTTTATAATCTAGAAACTATAGATTATTTAATATGATTAAACAAAAAAATAAAAATACATATTTTTATAAACTCTTGAATGAATAGAGAATGAATTCAAGAAAAAAATTTATCACAAATTATAAAAAAAATAAAAGATTCTAAATTAGTTTTAGAGTGAGTATGTACACATTTTTCAAGTTTAGATGCTTTTTCATGAGAAACTGAAAAAGAAATAAATATATTTTTAAAAAATATTGAATATACAAAAAAACATTTTGATAATATAAAATATATTCATGTATGATGATGAAATGCTATTTTAAAAATAAATTCAGAAATTATAAATTATTATAGAGTATGACTTTTGTTTTATTGATACACTTGTCTAGATGAAAAAGATGAAAGTATAAAAAAACTTAATCTTTTAGAAAATACTTTATGAGTTTACTCTAAAATAACATCTATCCAAGAAATAAAGACTTGAGAGTGAGTAAGCTATAATCTCACTTTTAAAGCTGATAAAAATACAAAAATAGCTACAATTCCTTTTTGATATTTTGAATGATTATCTAGAAAGCTATCAAATAATTTAAAAGTAAAAATCAAATGAAAGTATTACAACTTAGTCTGAAGAGTATGTATGAACTATATTTGTGTAGATATTTGAACTGATGATATATCTCTTTTTGATGAAGTTGAAATAATTTCACTAAATAAAAATGATATAAACTCTATATGAAGTATAACTAAATTACAAGATACTATAAATTATGAAATTTTAGTTAAATTAAATAATGAAATAAAAAGAGTTATTATATAAAAAGACCAATTAAATTGGCCTTTTTATATAATAATAAGATTTTAAAGTATTTTTTAATAAGTTAGCTACTGTCAAGGCTCATACTCATCATGGAACAGGAGTTATATCACATCAATAATTAACTATATTTTCAAAATCTGCATCTCAATATATCTTATTATCAACAACACTAAATCAAATATCTATAATTATAGCCTTTTCCCCAATCATATCTCTTGTTAAAAATCTAGGTTTTCACATAGCAAGTACAATAATATCTGAATTTTTTGTAAAATTTAAAATATCTTTAGTTTTTGAATTACAAATACTTACAGTTGCATGCATATTTATAAGCATATTTGCAAGTGGTTTTCAAACTATATTACTTCTTCAAATTATAGTTATATTTTTTCAAATAACATCTATTTCATAATAATTTAAAAGCTCTATAACTCAAAGTGGAGTACAGGGAAAAAGTCAGGAATTATCTCAAATAAGCACTTTTCATTGATTTACAGAATGAAATCAATCAACATCTTTTGATGGGTTTATAATAGATATAATATTTTTTTCATTTATATGTTTTGGGAGTGGAAGTTGGACTATAAATCAACTTATTTCATCATCAGAGTTTAATTCTTTTATCTTTTCAATTAAAATATCTTCTTTTATATTTTCATCAAAATGAAATAATTCAAACTCAAATCACACATATGTTGACCATTTTTCTTTTTGCTTTATATATCTAATACTTTCAGTATTATTTCAAACCAATATAACTCAAAGTTTTGGTTTTTTTTGTAAATTCTTAGTTTCTTCTTTTATTTGATCATATATATTTTGAGCTACTATTTTTCAATCTAAAATCATTTTTAATTAAATTATTATTAAATATATTTGTATTTTATATAAAAAAGATAAAATACAAATATTATTTTCTTAATTTTATTTTATGATTATAAAAATATTTTTATCATTTTTATTTGTTATTTTAAGCTTTTCTCAAATCTATGCTTACAAAAATATTTCCCCAATAGTTCAAATAGTTTCTTTTTGAGATATTTATGGAAAAACACCTCAAATGATGTGATGGTGATCTGCAAGCATTATAAATAATAATTGAATAATTATTTCAAATAATCACGTTGTTGATGATTGAAGATGATGATTATCATCAGCTTTTTCTGTTTGTATAACAAAAGAAATCTATAAACGACCTATTTGTGATTATACAGCTTCCTTAATAAATAGAGATAGTAAAAGAGATATATCTATATTAAAAATAGATGAATATGATATATATTGAAATAAGGTTAATTATAATGATTTCAAAAGTATTGAGATAGATTATGACTACACTCCTGAAAATAAAAATGAAGTAATAGCTATATGATATCCTTGGATTTGAGCTGATACTATAAGTGAAACTAAATGAATAGTTTCTTGAGTTAGTGAATACAATTGATATAAATATATAAAAACAGATACATTGATAGCTTGATGAAACAGTTGATGAGCTTTAATTTTTTGATGAAAATTGATTTGAATACCTACTTTTTGAATATGATTTTGAGATACTATGTGATATGCTTTACTTATAAATGAAGCAAAACAATTTATAAAAGAAAACATAAATCCAAAACCTCAAATAAATGAAATCACTAAAATGATAGATTTTAAAAAATATAAAAATTTAATAGAAAATATAAATAAAACTCTTTTGCTAAAAGATGATATTTTTGATATAAAAATACCTTCTTGATATCAAATAAATAACTATATCAAAAATTCTTTTTTAAATATAACTCTCAAAAATCAAAAAAATACTTGAATAAACAATATAAATATTTCTATAGAAAAATCTCCTAAAATAACCACAGAAGATGAGTTGTTTTATTATTTTGAATCAAAATGACTTTATTTTAAAGAACATCAAAAATTATTGAAAAAATCTATATCAAATGAAGATTTTTATTATTCTATAGAAAAAACTGATTTATCAGAATGATACTCTAGTTGGGGAAATAATTATTTTTTAGTAAAAAATTGATATCTTATAAATATATATATAGAAGCTCCTTTTTATGATGAAAAAATAAATAAAGAAACTAGAAAAGAGCTCGATATGATTTTTTCTAATATAAACATAAATTTTTCAAATTTTTTCTACAAATATACCAAAATTAGATATAGAAAACTTCTCTAATTCTATAGCAAATACTTGATTTTACAAAATATATTTCAAGAATTTATATGAATATTTTGAAATTTATATAAACGAACTTTTAGAATACAATTGAAAATGAAAAACAGTTAAAGAAATATATAATGTTTCAACAAAAGATATTGATACTTCTCTAAAATCTATGTTTAGTTTTAATAATTTAGAGTGATATATTAGTTGTTTTTCTAATCAAAATTTTTGAGAATACTACAATTACTACAATGTTTATGATCAAAATACTATATCAAAAGATGAAAAATGAAATGAAATAGAACTTAAAAATTGTTATATAAACATATTTTTACCTTATAATAAAAATACAAATAAACACTTCTATATTTCTATCAAATTACAATCAACAAAAAATAATATCTCAAAAAACCTAGAAAAAACTATAATATTTTTAGAAAAATATCTACAAACATATACTAAAAAAGATTGAAAAATACCAAATATATTAAAAAATGAAAATAAGTTACCTTTCAAAGATATAGATAATCAAACAAAAGAATATAAAAATTTCTTAAATATTCTACTTAGATACAATATGATTAAAAAATCAAATAATTTTGATTGAAATAAACCTATAACATATTGAGAATTTTTTTATACTTATTTTTCAAATATATATAAAATAGATTTATCAAATAAATCTTGTAAAACTTGAGATTATAATTGTTTATTTGAAAAAAAAATAAATAACAAAAAGATAAACACTATACTAAAAGAAGATTTATGAATTAAAAATTACTGAGATTTTGTTTTACAAGAAAGTATTTTAAATATAGATTTTTTGATAAATATATATATAAATTTCTCAAAAAAAGATATAAAAAATATAGATGAGCTATATAATAATATAAATGAAGAAAAATATAAATATATAAAAGATAAAATAAACAATTTTAATAATTCTATATATAAAAATAAAAAAATATTATTACAAGATTTTTATTCAGAATACAACACTTCATTTTTTACTCAAAAAATACCATATTTTTATCCTGATAAAAAACAAATAATTTACAAAAAAACAAGTAGTATTTTAGATTTTTCATATAAGCATATTATTTTTTATGAAATAGATAAATTAAATAAAAAATACAATTGTTATGATAAAAAAGATTTCTTATCATATAAAAACTGTATAAAAAAGTTAAATCTAGAAATAGATAAATTAAAAAATAAATACATAGATTCACTACCAGAAAGCTTAGATTTACCAAACTATCAAGTTCTAACAAAAGCAAATATGCTAGAGTATATTTTCACAAAAGTTGATTTTTCTTTATTTGATAAAGAATTAGAAATAAAAAAACAATAATTTTTTAACAATAAATATCATGAAAAATAAAATAATATCTCTAATAATTTTTTTATCTACAATATGATTTTTTGTATTTATATACTGTTATTTTTTAGTTTTAAATAAAGCAACTATTGTTATAAAAGCAGATACTACTAACTATAAAGTTTATTTAAAAAACAAAAAATTAGATATAACTTTTCAAACAAATTGTCAAAAAGAAATATGTACTCTTATAGAAATAGCTCCACTAGAGTATGAATTAAAAATTGAAAAAGAAGTATATGTTTTATCAAATATATCAAATAATATT
>CAZIGU010000048.1:0-6903 GCA_964538545.1 uncultured Candidatus Peribacteria bacterium | reverse complement strand
TATATTATCTTTTAAAAAGTCTAATATTATCTAATTGTTTTTTTAGTTTTTTAGTATCAACAGAAAGATATATTTTAGTAGTATTTATTTTATAGTGTCATAATATTCTAGAGATATTGAAAATATCAAAATTATTTCTTACAAGTTCAGTAGCATAAGTATGTCTTAATTGACGCCAAGTAAAATGAAAAGTAATTCAAGTTCTTATTTTATCAATAATTCTTCTTAAATCTTGTCAAAATTAAATAAAAATACCCCTTTTTGTGACATTTTTTGTTTTTTAACTTTGCCAGAGAATTATGTTTTTAGCAACTAAGAAAAACTGTTAAAAAATTTTTTATGAAATAATTTTTAAATGTAGTAAAAAATTTTAAGTTTTTCCTCATAGATACTCTTACTATAAGAGTAAGATTAAACAGTTTTTATATTTATTTTTCATAAATAAATATATTTAACACAAATAATAATGATCTTCTTTTTCACTAACTAAACTTAAAACTAAAGCTTCCTTTTGCTCTTTCATATCCTGTATCATTTATTTATCATTTTAATCTTTGGGTTAATCATATATTATTTTGATTTTTAGGTCTTTCAAATTATTTTTTACACATACTTTCTTACCAGGCCTTAGTTTATCAGATTTATATAATTGATAATATTTATTTTCAAACTTTATAGTATAATCATTAGCTATTTTTCTTTCTTTATGTTCAGAAAATATTTGATTTAAACTATTTCTTTCATTATTAGTATGTAAATCATATTTTCATCTAGCTTCTACATTAAATTTTGGTAAGAATATTTCTTCCAAATACTTATTTACTGTATCAACGCTTATATTTTCTTCTCTAAGTTCTTTTGCTAGTCTATCTTGAAAAGTTTAATTAACTTTTTCAACTCTTTATTTAGCTTGAGGAGTATTTGAAAATATTAGTTTTATTCACACAATATTACATATTCTTGAAAATTGTTTAGGAAGTTCTCTATCATCTTTTGTATCTTGATATTTTACTTTGTATGTAAGCATATTTATCTAAATATATACTTTGTGTCTTTCAGTTTATTTCTATGTATTTTTTCCAAAATTTAAATCTTTCTATTAATCACTCATTTTTATCAAATTTTTTTGTTATTTTTCTTGTTACATCATCTATTGTTACAAGTAAACATTGACATCAAGTTCAATCTATTCATTCAAACCAAATATGATAATTTCAATCATATTGAATCATTTATCAATAATTTTCTTTTATTTCTTTTGTTGTAAAATACTTTTGTTCTTTTTTTAGTCTTCCATATTCAATTTCTTATAATTTCTATTCTAAGAGTTGATACTGGTATTATTATAAAAATATTTACTTTTTTTGATTCTTTAAATCACTCAATAAGATATTTTACTAAAGTATCCATAAATAAAAAATTAAATTATAAAATAAATTATTTCACATCAATATATTCCAAAGCTTGAATTTTTCGAGATACAAGCGATTAATCAAATAAAGCATTTTTCTTACTATCTAGATAATATCAAAGTAGGATGTAAGACAATTTAGGTCTAATTCATTCTCAACTTAAAAATCCCTCAAAAGAACTTTGAGTATCTGAATTAGCTTTTGCAAACTCTACTGGATCTAAAAGTTTTCAGTTTTTATAGTATCAAAGATACTGATTGTGTAACATAACTTGAACTTGATAAATTGTCTTTCAGTCAAGTTTTCAAAAAGTTTTTTCCAATCATCTTAGCCAAGCAGAATTTGGATCATTTCAGTCTATGTAAGCTCTAGTGATTATTTCGTCATTTATTAACTTTTGAACTCATTTTAGAAGAAATTCATTAAATCATTTCATAGTTGGAACTGAGTTTTTCCTCACTGTAGACAAACTTATATCACTTCTAGTGTACAATTGCATATTTAAATCACTCGATTTAATAGTATCAACTTGAGCTTGATTATAAGCTTGTTGAGCTTTTGTATCTACTTATCAAACACTTCATATTTCAGTATAAACTAAAGGTCTACTATCATTTAAAGTTAAAATTTCTCCATTATCTCAAAAATAAACTTTGTATTTAGCTAACTCATTTTCTTTTTCTATACTTCTATTAATAATTCATCAAAGGCTACTAATTTCATTTTGCTTTTAATGGAAAATACTGATTTTGTAATTTTCATATTTCAATTTTATTTTTCTTTAAATCTTCTGTTTGAGTTTTATTATTTTAAAAGTAATCTATGTTTGGAATATTTATATTTTGATTATCTTTTGCATGATTTTTAAAATCTCAGAATTATTTTTAATATTCAGAAAAATTCATTTACTTGCATTCCTGGTCATTTCATAAATAATAAATCAATAACTTATTATTTTTTATTTTATTCACTATATAAACAAAATTTATCATACCATCTATGGTTTTTTTATTTATTTAAAGTTTTAAAAAATTCTTTTTTATATATAATCAAAATTAAATTATTTTTAATATTTTTTTATGAATTTTATACATTTACACAATCATACTCATTATTCTATTTTGGAGGGATTACCTAAACCAAAAGATTATGTTAAAAAAGCTAAAGAATTATGAATGTTATGAGTAGCAATAACTGATATAAATAATATTCATTGATGTCATGAGTTGTATAAATATGCAATTGAAGAATGAATAAAACCTATATTATGAATAGAAATTTGATTAAAATCAATTTATCAAGAGAAATTGATACATAAAATAGTTTTATTAGCTAAAAATTATGAATGATTTAAAAATATAATAGAACTGTCTACTATAGCTAATTTAAAAATATGAACTCATCCTTTTATAAATTGGGAAGATTTAATTAAATATAGTGATAATATAATTTGTTTATCTTGATGAATAAATTCTGAAATAAGTTATACTTTGTTAGCTTGAATGGATGAAGAAATAGTTATAAGAAAAATACAAGATTATATAAATATTTTTAAAGATGATTTTTATCTTGAAATAATGTATCATGATGACATACCAAAACAGAGATATGTTACAGATAAAATAATAGAAATACATAAAAAATATTGATTTAAAGTAGTTGTATGTAACAATTGTTATTATATAGATAAAGAAGATAAAGTAACTCAAGATATTATTATGGCATTATGAAGATGAGATATTTTAGAAAATCCTGATAGAAAAACTTTTATAAATTGAGATTATAGTTTCTTATCTTGAGAAGAAATGTCTTCAATTTATGGCTTTATACCTACAAGTATTTCAAATACAATAGAAATACTAAATAAAGTTGATATAAAAATATCTACTTGAGTTCCACTTATTCCTAAATATGATTTACCAGAAAGTGATAAAATAATTTATGATAAAGCTAGAGAAAATGAAAAAAATATTTCAAATTTAAAAAATATATCACAAGATGAATGGTATTTGAGGTATTTATCATATAAATGACTAAATAATAGATATAATGTTTGACTAACTGAAGAAGATATATTTTTATTAGTTCAAAAAAAAGATATTATTTGATTAGAAAAAAAATTAACTGAGACTTCACCTGAAGAATTGAAGGAAATATCTAAAAAATATTTTTTAGAATCTAAAGTAAATTTTTTATCTAAAATAAATTCTGATTTAAAAGAAAAAATAGACAGATTAGAGTATGAGTTAGTTGTAGTTCACGAAATGTGATTTGATGCATATTTTTTGATAGTTGCTGATTATATAAATTGGGCTAGAAATAATGATATTCCTGTTGGTCCAGGTAGATGAAGTGCTCGATGAAGTCTGATGGCTTTTTTAACTTGAATAACAGATATAGATCCATTACCATATAATTTACTTTTTGAAAGATTTTTAAATCCAGCACGTATATCTATGCCTGATATAGATACAGATTTTAGTGATGTTTGAAGAGATGAAGTTATAAAATATTGTGCTTCAAAATATTGAAGTGATAAAGTAGCTCAAATATGTACTTTTGGTACTTTTGCAGCTAGAGCACGAGTAAAAGATGTTTGAAGAGTTATGTGAGTTGATTTTCAAGAAATGAATGAACTTGCTAAATTGATACCTGAAAAACCTTGAACAAAATTGAAAGATGCATTAGTTGATAGTTTAGAATTTAAAGACGCTTATGATAAAAATCAAAAATATAGAAAAATTATAGATGCAGCTTTAAAAATAGAATGAAATGTTAGACAAATATGAGTTCATGCTTGTGCTGTTATAATAGCTCCCGAGAAGATGACGAATTTTACTTGACTTGCTCATCCTCCTAAAGATGAAAATGCAATTATTACTCAATATAGCGCTTACCCTCTTGAAGACTTATGATTATTAAAAATGGATTTTTTATGATTAAAAAACTTAACTGTAATTCAAAAAACTCTTAAAATTATTAAAAACAATAAAAATATAGATATAAATATTTGAAAAATAGACTTAGATGATCCTAAAGTTTTTGAAGTTTTTTCTTCTTGAGATACAACATGAGTTTTTCAATTTGAGTCTGATGGAATGAGAAAATATTTAATAGATTTATCTCCAAATAAATTTGAAGATTTAATAGCAATGGTTTCTTTGTATCGTCCTTGACCTTTAGCTTATATACCAAATTATATAAATAGAAAACATTGAATAGAAGAAATAAAATATTTAACTGATGATTTAAGGCAAGTATTACAAGATTCTTGATATAGTGAGGAAGAAATTCTTGAAGAAAAAAGAAAATTAGAAATAGATTTGTGACCTATTTTAGATGTTAGTTATTGAATAGCTGTTTATCAAGAGCAATTGATGTTTTTAGTTCAATATATGGCTTGATTTTCTCTTTGAGAAGCTGATTTACTTAGAAGATGAATTTGAAAGAAAAAAATAGAAATAATAGAACAATTAAAAATAGAATTTATACAAAAATCTGCTAGTTTTAAAAATTACAAAAAGGAAACTTCTAAATATATATATGAAGAAATGATACAACCAGCAGCAAATTATTCTTTCAATAAATCACACCGAGCTTGTTATGCTTATATTGCATATCAAACTGCTTATTTAAAAGCTTATTTTAAAACTGAATTTCTAGTAGCACTACTTAGAAGTGATGAAGAAAATATGGAAAGAGTAGTTTTGGAAGTAGATGAAGCAAAAAGTAATTGAATAAATGTTTTATTTCCATCTGTTAATGAGTCAAGAAAACATTTTACATACATAGATGATAAAACTATAAGATTTTGATTAAAAGCTTTAAAATGAATTTGAGATTGACCTATAGATTCTATATTAAAAGCTAGAAAAGATAAAAAATTTGAAAATTTAGAAGATTTTATTTTAAGAACTTGAAGAGAAGTTATAAATAAAAAAAGTCTAGAAGCTCTTATACTTTCTTGAGCTTTAGATAATTTTTGATTTAAAAGAGGGCTTTTATATAAAAATATTGAAAATATTATAAATTTCTATAAAAAATCTAGTTTAAAATCTACTTCAAATCAAATATGATTATTTGATAATACTTCTTATGACGATAAGCTTGAGTTAAATGAAAGTGAAGATTTTACTTATGAGGAAAAATTAAAAAATGAAGAAAATATAATTTGATTGAGTATTTCTTGAAATATGTTGGATTGATTATGAACTTATATACAAAAAAGAAGTAAAAATGATAAGATATTAAATTTGAGTTTTGATGAAATAGAAAAAATCCCAGAAGAGAAAAAACTTTTAAATAATATATCTGTTGTTTGATATGTAAAAGATATAAGAAGAACTATGACAAAATCATGATGAACAATGACTTTTTTATATTGTTATAGTTTTAATTATGATTTTGAAGCTACTATTTTTCCTAAAAATTATGATAAATATAAAGATATTGATTTATTGTGAAAAATGGTAATAATAAATTGAAATTTAAATATAAATACAGAATTTAAAAGGAAATCTATATTAGTTATGGACTTGAAAAGTATAAGTATTACTTTAGCAAGAAAACAGGCTTATGACATGTGAATATTAGATAATAAATTATATTCAAAATATAAAGATTTTAATAAAGATAATATTGGTAAAGATATTTTAGAATCTCAAGATACTGATAATAAAGAATGTATTATTCCTAATAATATAAAAGAATATATAATTGACATTTTACCTAGTATAAAAAAAGATAAATTACATGATTTAAAAAATTTTTTAAATACTCAAGAGACTTGAAGTATAAATATTTTTCTTAATTTTAAATGACAAATAATAGATACAAAAGTAAAAATATCTTCTTTAACTGATTTAGAGTTTTATTTAAAAAATAATTTTAATTAGATATAAATATATTTAAAGAGCAAATCAAAATTTTGATTTGCTCTTTATAATTTTAATAAATTTACGATTTTATCTATAATTGTATATCATCAATAAGTATTTTCTTGAATTTTTTCTTTTAATATAGGATAAATATCTATTATTATATTATTATCTATTTTTAGATCTAGTTTATTTGTGATTTTATTATCTAAATATATTCTAAGTACTTTTGCAAAATCATCTTCATATATAACTGTAAAATAATTTATTTTTGCAAAATCATAGAAATTGTTATCTACTTTTATTCATAATTCATTTATACTTACTTTTATTTCTTCATTTGAATTATTTTCTATAAAAAAATAAACTCAACTCATAAGTATAACTAAAAATCATAGTATGTATTGTTTTGTTAAAAAAGACCATATTACTAATCATATTAAAACAGATAAAGCAATTATATACCATAAACTTCATCTATTTTTTGAGGAATCAAAACTCCAATTATAAATATTTTCATTCATATTAAGCAAAGTTATCAATTATAGCTTTTAAAATAACCCAAGCTAAAGATGCTAAAATTAGTCATCATAAAGCTAAGATTATAGTTTCTT
>CAZIGU010000047.1:0-6910 GCA_964538545.1 uncultured Candidatus Peribacteria bacterium | reverse complement strand
ACAAAATTTAAAAGAAGAATTAGTATCATCAGATATGATATCAAAAGAATACAAAGAACAACTTCTAAAATATAGTATATATGATTTATCTGATTTAAAAATACTTGATGCACAAAATGCAAATATAGAAAAATTGCAAAAATCTATAAACGAGGAAATAAGTAAATATGTAGATGTAAATAATATAAAAAATGAAATATTAATAAATACAGAAATACTTAAAAATATAGAAAATATAAATATTATAACTAATGAAGAAATAGAAAGAACTCTAAAAGAAGTAAATGAAAATACTAAACAAATATTACAAAAAGTAAATGAAGAAGTTATAAAAACAGATGAGAAAGTAATAGATATTATAAAAGAAAATACAAAATCTATAGAAGGCACTATTACAAACAGTCTAAATGATGCTTTTAATATTAACACTGAAAATAATGAATGAAATTAAACAAAATTTATTAAAAATATATAAAAATAAAACTACAAATTTTATAATTACTATTATTTTAATTTTTAGTATTTCTTATACATTTTTTTACAATGTTATATTTAGACAATATGATTTAGATATTATATCAAAATTGAATATAGAAAGTGAAATAAATAAAGATATAGTTGTTATAGAAATAGATGATAAAACTCTTAATAGTTTATCTTTCCCTTTAGAAAGAAAATATTATGCAGATCTGCTTGATAATTTAAACCAAAAAGAATCAAAACCTCGAGTTATATGATTTGATATATTATTTATGGATAAATGAATAAATCAATCTCATGACTTATTATTTGCAAGAAAGATAAAAGAATCTTGAAATATTGTTTTACCTATAGATATAAATGCAAAAGTTGATATAAAACCATATTCTCTATTTGCTAAAAATACTTCTTCTTTAGCTTACGTATTACCTATTGTGAATAAAGATAATCAAAAAGTATACTCTGTTTATCCTGCTTTAAAACTAAAAAATTGAACATATGAATCTTTATGATTTGCTATGATAAGAGATTATTATAAAAAAGAAAATACACCTATAAATACAAATATAATAGATAAAAATTATAAGTTTTTAGACAATTACAATATACCTCTTAGTAGAAATTATTATAACTGAATATGAATAGATTATTTTTTAAATTATAATAGTGTTGTAAAAGAGTTTCATATAAATTATAATAAACCTTCTAGTTTTAATAGAATTTCTTTTTATGATGTTATAAACAATAAATTTGATAAAAGTTTTTTTAAAGATAAAATTGTTTTAGTATGATATACAGCTGAATGAATTAAAGATGATTTTATATTACCTTGACTTTGAATACAAAAATGAGTTTATATACATGCAAACATTATAAATATGTTGCTTAATAATAAATGATATATATATCATATAAATCCTTTGCTTGAAATAATGATATCTTTTATTTTATTATTTTTAATATTATCATATTTTTATTTTATTAGAAAAGTAAAATTAGCTTTAAGTATAACAATATTTTTATGATTGATAATTGGTATAATTTGACTATATTTAACTATTATAAAATCTTTTGGTATAAATATAATTCCAAACTTTTTTTGGGAAAATATAACAATAATAGTATTTTCTAGTATATTTTGAATATCTTTTAGGTATTATTTGGAAGATGACAATAAAAAAATACTTGCAAAAGCTCTTTGAGAATACGTTTCAAAAGAAATAAGTGAAGAAATATTATCATGAAAATGAAATGTAAATTTATCTTGAGAAAACAAAAAAATAACTATATTTTTTTCAGATATAGCTTGATTTACTACTATAAGTGAGAAATTAACTCCAGAAAAATTGGTAGAGTTTTTGAGAGTTTATTTATGAGATATGTCAGATATAATAGTAAATAGAAGATGATTTATAAATAAATATGAATGAGATGCTATAATGGCTTTATGGTGAGTTTTTTGAGAAGCACATAGATTTGGCATAATAGACGCTTGTGAATCTTGTTTAGAACAACAAAAAAGAATTAAAGAACTAAATGCTATATGGAAAGAAGAATGAAGAGATCAAATCTGAGCTAGAATGTGATTACACTGTTGAAATGCTATAGTATGAAATATAGGTTCTGCTTGAAAAAAAATGGAGTTTACAGCTCTTTGAGATAGTGTTAATTTATGATCTAGATTAGAGTGAGTAAACAAATTTTATTGAACTTATATATGTGCTAGTGAGGTGGTATATAATGAAGCTAAAAATGATTTTGTTTTTAGATATTTAGATATTATAAGAGTAAAATGAAAAAATTTATGAGTTAAAATTTATGAGTTAGTTTGAAGGATTTGAGAAGTTTGAGATCTAAAAATGGAGCAAATAAAAAAATTTGAAATACGAGTTTGATTATATTCAAAAAAAGAATTTCAAAAAGCAATTAAAATTTTTGAAGAATTAGTTTTATTGTGAGATGAAACTTCAAAAATATATCTTAAAAGATGTAATAATTTTTTAACAAATCCACCACCAGATAATTGGGATTGAATCTATACAATGGAAGAAAAATAATTAAAAAAGATTAACAAATTTGTTAATCTTTTTTAATTATTTTGTTTCTTCAGTAGAAGGAACTTCTGAAGATTCTTCATGAATTTTAGGTTTTCATGCAACAACTACAACTTCATCTTTAGAGTTTAGAATTTCTATGTTTTTAACTTTTAAATCTGAAACTCTTATAACATCTCAAGTATTTTCTAATTTTGATAAATCTACTTCTATAGAATCTACTAAATCTGTAGCTAAACATTTAACTTCAACAGATTTAACTAGTTCTTCTATAATAGCTCCGTGTTCTGTTTTTGCTTTTGCAGTTCAAACAAAAGATAGAGGAATGTGAGTATGTACTTTTTCTCATTTAGATATAGCATAAAAATCTATATGCCAAAAAGCTTCAGTAACTGGATTTTTTTGAACTTCATGAAATAATACATCTATTTTAGTTCAATCTAAATCTAACTCAACAACATGATTTTCTCATGCTTTTCTATAAACTCTCAATAATTCAGAATTATCTAATTTTATTGATATTGTTTCTTGTTTATGACCATAAATAACAGCTGGAATAACTTGTGATTTTCTCAAAGTAGCAACTTTTTCTCCAAGCTCTCTTTTTTGTGCATTCAATACTAATTTTTCCATATAAATTGAATTTTAAAAATTATTATATAAAATATAAGCGAAATGATTTTATACAAAAAGTAAAATTTATCAAAAGTTTTTTTAAAAATCTTTTTATTGGCTTTTTAAAATAATAAGATTAAATAAAAACTTGAAAAAAATAAATAAAAAATTATATTCAAATAAATATTTATTAAATAAAAAATGAAAATGAAAATATTTGTATTTGACACTGAAACTACATGATTTATAAACAAAAAAGATCCTGACTTAGACAAGCAACCATATATAGTACAAATAGCTTGAATTTATTGAGAAATAGATGAAAAATGAAATTTTAATGAATTAAAAAGAATAAATAAATATATTAAACCTCCTGTTTCAATACCCTATGAGGCAAGTTTAATAAACAATATATATGATATTGATGTCAGAAATGCCTGAACATTTGAAGATGAGTATAAAGAGTTTCTAGATATCTTAAACAATAGTGATTATATAGTTTGACACAATATAGAATATGATGAAACTGTAACAAAAATAGAACTTAGAAGAATCGAAAAAGAATATTTATATAACCCTAAAAAAGTATACTGTACCATGAAAGAAACTGTAGATTTATGTCAATTAAAATGAAATTGAGAAAGATTTAAATATCCTAAATTATGAGAATTGTATAAAATATTGTTTTGAGAATATTTTTTATGAGCACATGATGCTATAGTCGATGTAGAAGCCACTTTAAAAATATTTATAGAATTATATAATAGAAATTTAGTTAATAAAGATATTTCAAAAACAGAAGTTTTAAGCTTATTTTAATAAAATAAAAAATATGATGAATTATAATGAATTATTAAATATAGATGATTTTCAAAAAAGAGAAAATTTTAATATTGAAAGATGAGAAGTTTCATTTTATTGTAAAGATTGTGAAGAAATTGTTGAAGTGATAAGAGAAGATGAAAAAAAATATATCTACTCTTGTGAAAAATGTAAATGAAAAAATATAGTTATATGAACATATGAATGATTAAAAGAAAATTATAGAATTAAAAATAAATAAAAAAAGATTTGCAAAAAATAAAAAGTATATATACTGTATATATACAAATAAGTTTGTAATTTAATATTTAATTTAAAAAAATATGGATAAAAAAGAGGCTTTATCAAATGCTTTAGCTATGATAGAAAAACAATTTTGAAAATGATCTGTTATGAAATTATGAGAAAAAGAATCTATGAATGTTGCTACTACTTCTTCTTGAAGTCTATCTCTTGATATAGCTTTGGGTTGATGATATGCAAAATGAAGAATAATAGAAATATACTGACCTGAATCTAGTTGAAAAACAACACTAACACTACATGCTATTGCAGAAGTACAAAAATCATGATTAACTCGAGCTTTTATAGATGCAGAACATGCTTTAGATCCTGAATATGCTAAAAAAATATGAGTTGATATAGATAATCTTATAGTTTCTCAACCTGACTATTGAGAACAAGCTTTAGAAATAGTTGATGCTTTAATAAGATCTTGAGCTGTTGATTTGATAGTAGTAGACTCTGTAGCAGCACTTACTCCAAAAGCTGAAATAGAATGAGAAATGTGAGATAGTCATATGTGATTACAAGCACGTTTAATGAGTCAAGCTCTAAGAAAAATAACTTGACCTATATCAAAATCAAATTGTAGTGTGATTTTTATAAATCAAATAAGAATGAAGATTTGAGTTATGTTTTGAAGTCCTGAAACTACAACTTGATGAAATGCTTTAAAATTTTATGCTTCTCAAAGACTTGAAGTTAGAAGAAAAGACAAAATAGAAACTTGATCTTCTCTAGATAAAGAAACTACTTGAAATAGAACTAAAGTAAAAGTAGTTAAAAATAAAATAGCTCCTCCTTTTAAAGAAGCTGAATTTGATGTTATGTACAATGAATGAATATCAAAAGTTTGAGAAATAGTTGATATATGATCTGAAATGGAAGTTATAAAAAAATCTTGATCTTTTTATTCATTTTGAGATATAAAAATGTGACAATGAAGAGAAAATGTTAAAAATTTCTTAAAAGAAAATAAAAATCTAGCATCTGAAATAGAAGAGATTATAAAAAATAGTATTTAATAGAAAAAGTCCAACTTTTAGTTGGACTTTAAAAATAAGAAATCTTACTTAAGAATAGATAATGAAGGATAAAATTTATACCTTCCTTTAACTCCAGTTATTTCCTGAATAAGGTTTGCCGTTTGTTCACAGCCTGTAATAATCCCCTTCATATCACCATCATAAAATGGAATTCCAGAATTATTAGCCCAATCTTTATTAGATACTCTCAATTCTCTTTTAAGAGCCACTTCTTCCATTTGTTCAATAGTAATATCTTTTGGACAAAAGAAACATACTATAGACACCCCTGAAGAAATCTTTGAATTCATCAAATTTTGATGATTTAAAGAAATATAATTGGATTTAATAAAAGCTGTTTTAGATTTCTTAGCCATGATAATCCTCCTTTTTTAATAAAAAACATAGCATATATATGCTATCAGAAAAACATAAAAAAGTCAAAAATATTACATATATAATAGAAAAATATTTTAAATAAAAAATTATGAATAATTTAATTTTAGTTGATTTAAATTTAGATAAATCAAAATATAATTATATATCAGAAACTCTATTAAAAAATATAGATAATTCTATTAGAAATAATAAAAAAACTTTAATATATATAAACAAAAGATGAGCTTTTGATTTTGTTTTATGTCAAGATTGTAATTATTTATATAAATGTCCTAGATGTGATATATCATTAAGTGTACACAAAAATCCTATGAAATTATTGTGTCATCATTGTTTTTATGAACAAAATTATCCTCATAGTTGCAAAAAATGCAGTTGAACAAATTTAAAAAATATATGAATATGAACTCAAGAAATACAAGAGACTTTAAACAAAATATTTCCATGAAAAAATATTTTTAGAATGGACTCAGATAGTATATCAAATATAAAAGAGAAAAAAGAAAGTATAAAAAATATGATAAATTCAGATATAATAATATGAACAAAAATGATAACTACTTGATTTGATTTTAAAGATATTGAAACTATTGGAGTTATACTGTTAGAACAAGAATTACAATCAAGTTTTTATGATATAGAGGAAAAAGTTTTTTTCAATATAAAACAGCTTTTTGGTAGAGGTTCTAGAGCTTGACAAGAAACAAATATAATTATACAGAGCTTCATCTCAAACGAAGATATTGTTAAAAATATAGTATTTTGAAATTATAAAGAATTCTTAAAAAAAACTCTTTTAGAAAGAAATATTTTTAAATATCCTCCTTATACAAATATGACTTATATAAAGTATAAATCTGAAAATAAAGAAAAAACTATAGATTTTATAAATAATTTTTTTATAAAATTAGAAGAAAAAAATAAAGAAAAAAAATATGATATAATAAAAGCAGATTCAGTATATAAAAGAGATAATAATTTTTATTCTCAAATAATTATAAAATGAAATAATGTAAATGATTTATTGGATTATTTTAAAAATGATATATTTAAAAATAAAGATTTAGTTATAAATTTAGTTTGATAAAATAACAATATTTTATATAATAAAAAATATTATTTAAAATAATAAAATATGAAATTTGAAATAAAAACAACAACTCTAAAAAAAGCAATAGATTCTGTTATGCATGCTGTTAGCAATGTGGTAGCAACACCTATACTTGAAAATAT
>CAZIGU010000046.1:0-6934 GCA_964538545.1 uncultured Candidatus Peribacteria bacterium | reverse complement strand
TCTTTTAAAAATGATTAAAGAGAAAATAAAATATTATAATTTAGAAGATATTGCTATAATAGTTAGAAATAATAAAGAGGTTGAGTTTTTATCAAATTATTTTATAAAAAATTGAATAAATGTTATTTCAAAATTAAATACAAATATTTTAAATAATAATTATGTTTTATTTATAATAAATTTTTTAAAACTATTAAAAAATGATAATTTAAGAGAAGATTTAATTATAGATATTTTGAGAAATGATATTTTATGATTAAATCAAGTAGATATTTTTAAAATAAATAAATATTTGTATTTAAAAAATTATTCATCAAAGATAAAAATTACTTTACTAGATATTATTTTTGATATAGAAAATTTAGATATAAATATTTCATCAAAAGATAAGTTTATTTGATTTAAAAATTTATTTAATTCTTTAAAAGAGGACTTATATACTAAAAATTTTATAGATTTTTTTGATTGCTTTATACAAAAAATAGATATTTTGGATTATATAGATAAAAACTGAAATTTTGATGATTTACAAGATGTATTTACACTTTTTAATAAAATTAAATCTTTTATAGAGTTTGATAAAGATTTTTGATTAGATAATTTTTTGAAAAAAATAGAATTATATTTTATATATTGATACACTGTTCCAAGACAAAATATAAAAAAAGAAGAAAATTGAATAAATATACTTACAGCTCATGCAAGCAAATGATTAGAATATGATGTAGTTTGTGTTCCATCTCTTTATGCAAATAACTGGGAGTCAAAAAGAGTGGTAGACTTAATTAAATTACCTAAAAATTTAGCTTGATTTTGATTACAAAATGATTTATATGATGACAGAGAAGAGGAAGAAAGAAGATTATTTTTTGTTGCTTGTTCTAGAGCTAAAAAAGAATTATTTTTATCTTCACCTAAAAAAGATTCCTGAAAAGAAATACTTATATCATCATTTTTGCTTGAAGTTAAAGAATTAACTCTAGAGTTAAAAATAGATTTTTTAGATATAGATTTTTCAAATTTCTTAAAAACTACTTTAAAAAATTCAAAAGATTATATTTATAAAGAACAAGAAATATCCTATATAAAAGAGTTTTTATCTAATTATAAACTCTCAGCTAGTGATTTAAATGTTTTTTTAGAAGACCCTAAACTGTTTTTAAGAAATGTAATTTTTAAATATCCTTTTATAGATAATGAAGCTACTATTTTTTGAAAAGTATATCATAGAGTTTTAGAATTATTTTATCTTGAGTATAAAAAAACGTGAATTTTAAAAGATTTTACTTATTTAGAATTTACTTTTAGAGTTTTACTTGAAAGAGAGCTATTAAATAAAGAATCTTTTGATAAGTTACTAAATAAATGATTTACATGACTTAAATGATTTTATGAAAATTATAAAAATATTAAGAGAAATATACTTTTTTTAGAGTATAGTTTCTCAAGTAAAAATATCGTTTTTGATTGAGTTCCTTTGACTTGAAAAATAGATAAAATAGAATTAGTTAATTGACTTATTGATACTATAAATAATCAAAATAATCTTTCTTTATGATGACAACAGAGTTTTTTTAAAGAACAAGTTATGATAGTAGATTATAAAACTTGAAAACCAAAAACTATAAATGAAATAAAATGAATAGATAAAAATTGACTTAAAAAACCATGAGAATGAAAATATTTTAGACAACTTATGTTTTATAAATTATTATGTGAACTAGATTTTGAATTTATATCAAAATATATTATTTCTACTTTAGCTCTAGATTTTGTTGAGGGGAGAGACTGAGTATATAAATTTGTAGAAGTAGATATTTCAACAGATGAATTTGAGGATTTTAAAAAAGAATTACTCAATAGTTGGAGAAAAATAAATGATTTAGATTTTTGGAAAAGTGTGATTTAAAAAAATGACTTATTTATAAGATTTATAAGTCTTTTTTTTGACATTTTTATCTAATTATAGTATAATCTTGATACTTTATTATTTAATTATATATTTTATGAATAAACAAAAAGTAAAAGTTTTTTTGTTAGTATTTCTTTTTTGATTATGAATTGTTTGATTTTTATTTTTATCTTTATCTAAAGATAAAAAAGAATTATTAAATAACAATATCCAAGAAAATGAAAAAAATGTTTCTAAATTAGATGATCTTTATTATGAATCTGAAAAAATATACTGATCTATTTATACAGAATCATGATCTCTAGAACTAGATAAAAAAATAAATGAATTTATTAAAAATAATCATTTTGTGTGAGCTTCTATATTAGAATCTTTAATTTGAAATTATAATAAATCTGAATCTCTTAGAAATAAAGTATGTATAAACAATAATTCGGAAGTATGTTATAAAAGAGATATAAATATATCTTATGATAAATTAGAATGATTTAAATTAGAATCTAATAATAAATGATTATATAATAATAATATTTATAGATTTAAATTTTCTAAAAAATGATATTTAGATGTTTTTGAAAAAGTATATTTAACAAAATATTCAGATAAACATATAAAAGCTGAATGAAAAACTCTAAAATCAAAATATACTGAATCTATAGATAACTCAAAATCATTTGAATATAAAACAAAAAATTTTTCTTTTTATATAAAGCCAAATACATTTACATATAATTGAAAGCCTGTAGAATGAAAAATTGATGTATATTTTTTTGATATAGGTTCAAGTGATTGAAATTTAAATGTTTTTAATTTAGATTCTTTTGATGAAAGATATAATTACATTTGATCTGCAATGATAACATTGGGGATGCCTTTAGTTAAAGCTTATAAATGAGATAATGAATTAGATATATCTATACCTATATCTTGAACTTGAAAAATTCAGGATACATATAGAGCTCCTTGAATAGATTTAAAAAATGTACCTAAAAATATTTTTTTAGGTATAGATGAACTTAAAAAATATAATATTCCTCCTTGGTGGCATTATGATAAGAATAAGTGAGTATGGTTTTCATCATACATGAAAATATTAGATGAGGAATGAAATTATGAATTTAACCTAAAATAACTTTATTTTATAATTTTAAATTATGATAAAAAAAATTATTATCACTACTATAGCTTCTATGTTTTTTAGTAGTATTATTACTTTTGCTAATGTTGACTCAACTTCGATAGCAACTTTTAAATATGACTGTACTAAAGAATGATGAATTCTTTATACAAATTTTGCTTTATGATGACATCATCATTATCAAAGATATTATAAAATAGATTTACCATGAATTATAGAAATAGCTGACTCTACACATACAACAATATCTAAAAATCTTTGAGTAAAAATATGATGATGTAACTTACCTAAATATAATAATTGTTCTATATCTGATTATTGAAAATGGTATGTTGTATCTGATGATTTTTTTTTATCTTTATTAATTAAAACTAAATTAGATATAACTTCTAGTTGAAGTTCTTTGTATATAGATTGATCTTCTAAAAGGAATAATGATGAAGATATTATTATAAATTATTCTTGAAAAAATAGTTGATCATTTAATTTTAAATGATCAAAGGTTAGGATAGATAAAAATCATAATTGATTATATATCTATAAGGATTGAGAAGAAAAATATTGAATTGCTTTCAATAACAATAAGTATTGAGATAATTATGAATATTATTATAAAAATAATGAAAGTAATAATATTATTGAAATAAATCATAGAATTTTTAAACAAACTAACTCTTGAACTGTTAAAAGTAGTTCAAATAATTATGATGAATTTGCTGCTTTTAAATGAGAAAATACTGAATGAGGCTTGCCATCTGATCCTAATGCAAAATGACCTTGATATGTAACTTGATTAAATTATTGGGATCATACTCAACATATATATACAACAACTAAAGTTAAAATACATTCTATAGATTTATCATGTAGTTTAGATGTATATTCTAATTGAGAAACTGGCTCTGTTAAAATAATATCTCCTGCCTGAAATCTTGATTGAATAAAATCTCCTAAATTTTGATGAAAAGTTTTGATAAATTGAAAATGTCAAAAGAATAAATTATGAATATGTGATACAAATTCTGGTATGAATATGTATTTATCTTGATGAATAAGTGTTAGTTGATTAGAATATTTAGAGGTATGAAAAATAGCTTGAAATTATATAAGTATAGATTCAGTATCTTTAAATATTAAAAAGGAAGATAATATTACATATTTATCTAAAAAAATACCTATAAATCCTAAAGATACAATTTGAGATTTTTGAAATCTAAATTTTTGAAAATTAGATATAGTAAAATGAGATAAATATTTGATACAGACTCCAGGTAGGTATATTGTAGATTTTGTTTTCTATTCTAAATGAGAACAGATGGGTTCATATACTTTTCCATTAAATGTTTATTCTTTACCTAGAATATCATGAGTAATTTGTGATTGAATAGATTCAAATAATAGTTCTTCTTGAAAAGTTTCATGTTTTTCTAACTTAATAACTTGAGGATTCCCAGATGAATATTTAGATTATAGACAAACTACTATGGATTGAGTTTTGCCAGCAATATTAAATAATGAATCTATTTCAAATAAATACGATTATACAGATAATGGTACATATACAGTTTCAGTTTCTGGAAAAGATAGTGATTGAATAATATTATTAAATTGAGCTTCTAAAACTTTTAAAATAGATACTTCAAAACCATCTATAAACTCAAGTTTTGATTTTAATAAATGGTATAGAAAAGGTACACTTAATGATATAGTTTTTTTAGTAAAAGACCAAATATCTTCTACTACGGACAATGAAGAAGCTTGACTTTCTTCTTTAGAAGTAAAGGTAAATTGACAAACAGTTTCTGTTTCTTGATTTAATACAACAAATAATACTTCTGCAGTAAATGTGACTTTATCAAAGACTAATTTATTATCAAAAATAATTGAAAAATCTGATAATACTATTACATTAAAAGCTATAGATAAAGTATGATTTGTACAAGAGGTTACTTATTATTTAGACTATGATAATACTGCTCCTGGAGTATTAAGTTTTGATGATACAAATTCAGATTGGAGAAATCAATATATAATTACAAATGTAACTACTTCTGACTCTTTAAGTTTATTAAATACAACTAGATTTAAAATATGATCTGATTTAAATACTGATTGTTCTGATTGAACTACTACTGCACCAACATTATCAGATATAGATTGAACTTATACAGTTTATGTTTGTTCAAAAGATAATGCTTGAAATATATCAAGAAAAAATCAAATATATAGAATAGATAAAACAAAACCTACCCTATCAGCTACTGATACTGATAATGCATGGAAACAATGAAATTTATATATAACTTTAAATACTATTGATCCTTTATGAAGTAGTGCAACAGAAGAAAGTTGATTAATATATTCAAAATATTCTTGGAATACTCCTTGTAGTGAAACAGTTAGAACTAAGTATATTAATTGACAAACTATAACTTATGATACAGAATGAAGACATACTCTTTATTTATGTAACTGAGATATAGCTTGAAATACAAATACTTGGACTTCTTGATTATATTTAATAGATAAAACAAATCCAAAGACTACTTTAGATAGCATATCAAATTTAAAAAAAGCATGAATAAACAATATATCTATAAATACAACAATATTTGATGATGATTGAAAACAAGATACTATAGATTTATATTGAGAAAATCATGATGTATCTTATCAGTTAACTATTAAAGGACCTCATCAAACTTGATACACTTGAGAAGTTATAGATAAAGATAGTGTAAATATAGTTGAGTCTTGAAGTTTAAAAAATAATACAAAATTAAATAAAACTTTTTCTCTAACTTTAGCTTGAAAATATACTATTGCCATAAAATTAACAGATAAATCTTGAAGAGTTTATAATGAATCAAAAACTATAACTATCTATCCATCAGATCTAGACCAAACAAAAACTACTATATCTGTTAATTCTAATTGAGATAAGTATGCAAATGATTCTGATTATTATACTTATACTTTAAATTTAAAAGATGCTTATTGAAATGCTATTTATAGCAAAATAGTTGATTCAATAAATCAAGAATGTGGAATGGTTATATGATGTAAAACTATAAAAACTAATATGACTTGAAGAGATCCTTCTTGAAATGATGCAATTATAGAATATGGTTATACTTGAGTTACTACTGATAGTGATTGAAAAATCTCTTTTAGAGTAAAATCTCTTTCTCCATGAGAATTTAAAGAAAGATTTATGATACAAATGAATAATTGGTGAGATAACTATCAAGATATTACTTCTTCTACAAAAATAGAAAAAAATATAGGTAATAATTCTTTTAAAAAACCATTTATAGTATCTTTAAAAGTTTTAAATGATGAAACTACTTATGATGCTAAACCTGAAGTATGAACTACTCAAAAGTATAAATTTGAGTTAACTAAAAAATCAGATCAAATTTCTTATTCTTCTTGAACTATCGCAACAATATCCTCTTGAAATATAACTATGTGAGTTGCAGGACATTTTTGGAAAAATTTTTGATGAGTAGATTATAGTTTCTGAAATGATTATAAAGACTATTTATGATTTACTGCTAGAATAGATGCTACTTCAAATGCTATTAAAGCTCCTGTGTTAAATATTTGAAAAATGCAAATATCTTATAAATTATGATGACAAGATGTGTCGTATATTTTAAATTCAAGTGATAGCATTACTTGAAGTGATTCAAATGGTAATATAGTATCATTAACTTGAGAAGATAAAAAAACTCTTTGATTAAAAGTTATATGAACTTTACAGTGAGAATGAAAATCATCTGAAACATGACAAAAATCAAATTTTTCTGATATATCTAAATCTGACTTAAGAACTCAAATTAGAAAAAATGCTTATAATTATATATCTTCAATGTCAAGTT
>CAZIGU010000045.1:0-7075 GCA_964538545.1 uncultured Candidatus Peribacteria bacterium | reverse complement strand
TAAAATTAGTTTATGATAAATATTATCTAAAAATAGATAAAAAAGAAAAAACTATAGAAGATAAAATTAAAGTATTAAAAATTCTTGACAAAAAAATAGATATAATTACTAAAAAAAATATTAAAAAAACACATTTAGATGTATTTTTAATACTTAAAAAATTTAATCTAGAAAAAATAACATATCTAGAAAAAGAACTTCAAATACAAACTATATCAAAAATAAAGGATTCAGAAGTTAAGTATTTTAATGCTTCAAATAATATAAATAATGATAATCAATTAAAAATAAATAATTTTAATATAAATGTTTTAACTCTACCAAATGAAAATTATATAAAAGAATTACTTAGTTTTTGATATAAAAAATTAGAAATATCTACAAATTTTGAATATGTAGAAAATAATAAAATTTATAAAATAGAAGTTCAAAAATGATATAAAATAGATTCTTCAAATTATAGTTATTTTTTAAATAAAAAATTAGATTGATGAGTTATTTTAAGAGTTAATAATGATATCATTATAACAAATTCATACACTAAAGAACAAAAAATATCTTATCAAGAATGAGAACAAAAATTTCAAAATTTTATTACTTTTGAAGATAAATATTCTATAAAAGACAATATAGTTTATTGATACAATTTCAACACATATTCTATACTAAAAGGAGAGAATTGATTTTATGAATCTGATCTAAAATATAATTGATTTTTTTATGATAAAACTCTTTTGATTAAACATAATGATAAATATTATTTTTCAAATTCATATACTAAAACTAAACTTTTAGATAATACACTTATTCCAGAAGTTAATAAAAAAGAATTTTTACAAAACTTAGTTGATGATAACAAATTTATTCCATCAGATTATTCAGAAATATTGAGAGATATTAAAAAAACAACAGAAAATATAACTAAAAATTCTAAAACTAAAGAAGAAAAAATAAAGATTATTTATGATTATATAATTTCAAAAATAGATTATTATGAGGATTTTACAAATTGAAATAAACAAGTATTTTCTTGAGTTTTAACATACAAAAATTCTGCTTGAGTTTGTGATTGATATGCAAAATTATTTTTATATATGCTTTCATATTCAAATATAGAAGATGTATATGTAAAAAGATGATTTGTTTATGACAATGTTATGTTTCCAGACTATTGACATGCATGGGTGCAGATATGAGATTATTATTATGATCCTACTTTTGATGATCCTTTGTGAAATCAAGAGTGATATATCAAAAAATATTTTAAATTACCTTATGAGCTTATGTATGTAAATAGATTTGATTGAATAAAAATATCAGAAGATTTAAAAAATTCATCTTTAGAAGCTAGAAAAAAATTAACTTTAAAAAACAAATATGCAATTTATGATAAATTTTCAGATTATCAAATAATGAAGGAAATATCAAAAAGAATAGATTATTGAATAAGTTATGATAAGGAAATAGATTTAGAAACTCTAAAACAAATTTTTCCTTATTATACAGTTTATAATAATTCTTTTTCAAATAATTCTTGAAATATATTGTTTATAAATTCATTAAACTATTTTGTTGTAGATGAAAAAGATAATCTAGAATTTATATTGAATCAAAAAAATATAGATTTATATAATCGATTTTTATTTAAATGGTATAAGGAAGATTGAACTTTTGAATATCGTTTATCTTATAATGTAAAATTTAGATAATGGAAAAAGTAATAGTTTTAGATTCTATAAGATCTATGCAAAATGTATGAGCTATTTTTAGAAATGCAGATTGAAGTAATTTTTCAAAAATAATTTTAACTTGACATACTCCACCTCCACCAAGGTCTGATATAGCAAAAACAGCACTATGAGCACAAAATTATATAGATTGGGAATATATAGAAGATATTATGGAAGTTTTAATAGATTTAAAAAATGATTGATTTGAAATTATATCCGTTGAATTAACCAAAGAAGCAATTGATTATAAAGAACTGTTTAACTATAAAAAAGATAAAGTATGTCTTATTATGTGAAATGAAATATCTTGAGTTAGCCAAAAAGTTTTGGATTTTTCAGATAAACATATTATAATACCAATGAATTGAAAAAAGAATTCCTTAAATGTATCAGTAGCTGCATGAATAGTTATGTATGCATTATCTTAATTATTTTTAAATAAATTATGAGAAAAATATTATTATTTTTATTATTTTTATTTTATTTTTGATTTTATTATTCATATGCAGAAAAAATAGAAGATGTTTTTTTAGATATCACAAAAGATTATGAGCATTATAGTATTTTACAAAATCTTTATGATAAATGAATGATAAAACCAGATGAAGTATCAAAACTGAATCCAAATAAACTTTTAACCAGAGATGAATTTGTTTGAATAGTTATGGAAGTATCTTGCTTAAAATGTATAAAACCAGATACAGATTTAAGTTTAATAACTAAATATAATAAAAAACCATATTATGATGTAACAAATGATAATAGATATTTTTATTGTATATCTGAAGCTAAAGAAATAGAAACTGTAAAATGATATAATATTTGATATAAATGTGATGATGGTACTCAAAAACCTTGAGAATTACCATTTTGTATAAATAATACTATAACTTTAGAAGAAGCTTTAGCAGTTTTACTTAGAAATTCATCAATTTATAAAGTTTCTGATAATGAAAATACTTTATCTATGATAGGAGCTTGATTATTAAAAGATAGTTTATCAAAAGATGTATCTACTACAAATTCAGATTGAACTCCTTATACTTTTTATTGATATTTTAAAAAATGATTAGAAATAAAATATCTAGAGTATGATATATATTGAAATCCAAAAACTCTGAATTTATTAGAAAAAGATTCTTATTGAAATCTTAATCCTAAAAAAGCTATAAAAAAAGAAGATTTTATAAAAATGGCCTATATAATATCAAAAATGAATTCGTGTAAAATATCAAATGAAAATGATAATTGATTAAAAGAAAGTATATGATTGCAAATAGAGATATATGATAAGAGTTGTAAAAAATGAGATAACTGTAATAAATCTGATTTGAGAGATAATACTTGAGAATATGATTTTAGTGAGGAAATAAAGACAACATGTAATAAATGAATTAAGAGTTATAATTGGTATTTTTATAACAATAATACAAAAGAATCAGATTATTCAAGTTTAGAGTATATAGATAATTATAAATTTAAATCAGAATGAAAACGGAGTATAAGATTGGAGGTGATAGATAATTGTTGAAATAAAGCATCATCATTACGACAAATAGATTATAGAAAAAATATTAATTGAAATGACTTATGAGTTGAAATAGAAGCAAGTCCAATATATTGAAATTGACCATTAAAAGTTGAGTTAGATTCTATAGTTAGTTGATGTAATAATAATTGTAAATATATATGGAACTTTAAAGATGGAGATAAATGATATTTAAAAAATGAAGTCCATACATTTAAATATCCTTGAGTATATGATGTTGAGTTAGAAGTAATAAGAGATGACGGCAAGACTTCAAAAGCAAAAGTAAATATAGTTGTAAATAATAATTGATTATGAGATTTACTTGATAAATATGATAAAAACAAAGATTGAAAAATAGATATATGAGATATAGATACATGATTAAAAGAAAGTATATGATTGCAAATAGAGATATATGATAAGAGTTGTAAAAAATGAGATAACTGTAATAAATCTGATTTGAGAGATAATACTTGAGAATATGATTTTAGTGAGGAAATAAAGACAACATGTAATAAATGAATTAAGAGTTATAATTGGTATTTTTATAACAATAATACAAAAGAATCAGATTATTCAAGTTTAGAGTATATAGATAATTATAAATTTAAATCAGAATGAAAACGGAGTATAAGATTGGAGGTGATAGATAATTGTTGAAATAAAGCATCATCATTACGACAAATAGATTATAGAAAAAATATTAATTGAAATGACTTATGAGTTGAAATAGAAGCAAGTCCAATATATTGAAATTGACCATTAAAAGTTGAGTTAGATTCTATAGTTAGTTGATGTAATAATAATTGTAAATATATATGGAACTTTAAAGATGGAGATAAATGATATTTAAAAAATGAAGTCCATACATTTAAATATCCTTGAGTATATGATGTTGAGTTAGAAGTAATAAGAGATGACGGCAAGACTTCAAAAGCAAAAGTAAATATAGTTGTAAATAATAATTGATTATGAGATTTACTTGATAAATATGATAAAAACAAAGATTGAAAAATAGATTCAAATGATTTTGATAACACTTTAGATCTTAGTAAAATAGATTCTGATAAAGACTGAATTTTTGATAATAATGATAAATGTATAGATGTATTTTGAGTTATTGAAAATTCTTGATGTCCTATTTTGAGTTCAAATGCCTGTAATCCTAATACTAAAAATACTTGTTTGAATTGATATATATGTTCTGAAAAATGATTTTGTGAATTATGAGATGTTTTTTGAGATTTAATTGGAACATGTATATATCCTAAAACTTGATCTTCTATTTTTTGAAATGCTATATGTGATACTTGTCCTTGTAATAATAAAATAGATTTTTTACGAACTATTAGAAAGTGTGATGTACTATTTCCAGCTATAGTTTCTCCTAGTTGACAAAAAATATTTTCTTTTTGAAATACATATATTGTTTGAAATAATCAAAAATAAAAATATATTATTTTCTTTATTTTAAGCCAAAAGCATTAGAAGCCCTTATTTTAAGCAAAAAAAAATAAAAAAAACTTGATTTTTGTTTTAATATTGCTATATTACTAATGTTTTATTATTTAACACAATTTGTTATGAAAAAACAAGATTTTATTAGAGCTGTTGCTTCTAATGTTGGTATGAGTCAAGATGCTGTATCTAAAGTACTAGCTTCTATGGTAGACACTATAACTGCTGAATTAAAAGCAGATAGAGATGTTAATATAACTGGTTTTGGTTCATTTAGAGTTTCTAATAGAGCTTGAAGAAATTGAGTTAATCCAAGAACTTGAGCTAAAATAACTATTCCTGCTATGAAATCTCCTGTTTTTAGAGCTGGAAAAACTTTGAAAGAAAATGTTAGATAATTTCTTTTGATAAATAAATAAAAAAATCAAATTTTTTATAAAAAAATTTGATTTTTTTATTTATTTTTATAAAATCATTTGGCTTCTAATTTTTATAAAATTATTTTAAATATATTTGTTGTCCCGAAAACAATTTATAATATATTTATTTTAATCATAACAATTTAATATTTAATTATTACTATCATGGCAAAAAAAGCTATAACTTGATATATAAAACTTCAAATTAAATGAGGGCAAGCAAATCCTGCACCTCCTGTATGACCTGCGCTATGACAAAAATGAGTTTCTATTCCAGAATTTACAAAAAGATTCAATGATGAAACAAAAGATAGAATGGGTATGGTTTTACCAGTTATCATTACAGTTTATGAAGATAAAAGTTTTGATTTTATAGTTAAACAACCACCAGCTTGAGTTTTGATTAAAACTAAACTTAATCTTAAATCAGGTTCTAAAGTAGCTCAAAAAGACAAAGTTTGACATATTACTTTTGCTCAATTAAAAGAAATTGCTGAACAAAAAATAGTTGATATGAATGCAGTTGATATAGCTTGAGCTATGTTAACTATAGATTGAACAGCTAGGCAAATGTGAGTTACTTCTGATATTCATGGCATGAGTATAGAAGAAGTAAGAGCAAAATTAGTTTAATTTCTTTTATATTAAAGCAACTTAAATAAGTTGCTTTAATATTTGCTTCTATCGTCTAGTGGCTAGGACGGGACCCTCTCACGGTCCAGACAGGGGTTCAATTCCCCTTAGAAGTACCATTTTTAATAAAAACTTGATAAATAAAAAAATATATATAATATACAAAAAATTAGTTTAAATTTTAACTTTATATAAATATGGCAAATAGTCACGGACTTACATCGAGAATAGTAAAGAAACAAGCAGCAGCAAGAAAATTATCAAAAAATAAAAAAGCTTCATATCAAGTATATATTTGAAATGAAAATCCTCAAACTAGAAAAAATCAATCTTATAAATCTAGAAAACATTATTTTGAAAATAAACAAAATTTTCCTAAGAAAAAATTAACAACAAAAAATCCTCAATCTCTTATGGAACAATGAATAATTGATGAAAGAGGGTTTTTCAAAACAGGTAAAAAGAAAAATTTTATTACTTGAAGTATGGTTGATTCTAAATGACTTGATTTTTACGGAATGCCTAGATAATAGGCATTTTATTTTGTTAAAATATTATTATGCAAAGAATATATTTAAATATTTTATTTTGAGAAGACTTCTTTTTAGATGATAAAGATATTTTTCATCAAATAATAAATGTTTTGAGAGCTAAAATAGGAGATAAATTTATTTTTTTTAATTGAGAAAATAATATAGATTATTTATATGAAATAAAAGAAATAAATAAAAAAAATATAAATTTTATTTTTTTAGATAAGATTTTAAAAAATATAGATTCTGAAAAAAATATTTTTTTATATCAATCAATACCAAATAAAATAGATAAAATAGAAGATATAATAGATAAATGAACACAGATATGAATTAAAGAATTTATTTTTTTTAGAGCTTCAAGAAGTCAAAAACTAGTGTTAAATGAAAATAAAATACAAAGATTTCAAAAAATAATTATAGAGTCAGCAGAACAATCAAATAAAAATTTTATACCAAAAATATATTTTTTAGATAAAATTTATTTTGATAATTTAATATGAGAAAAAATATTTTTTCATACAAATAAAAATGAATCAAAAAAATTGAAAGATTTGAATTTAGGATTAGCTAAAAATATAAATATTTTTATTTGACCTGAATGAGGTTTTTCTGAAGAAGAAGAAATTATTTTTATAAAAAATAATTTTATAAAAGTATATTTATGAACAAACATACTTAGAACAGAAACAGCTTGAATTGTATCGTCTTTTTATATATTAAACAATTAAAAATGAAAAAACTCGCCTGCTTTGGAAACTTGGCAGCGTG
>CAZIGU010000044.1:0-7121 GCA_964538545.1 uncultured Candidatus Peribacteria bacterium | reverse complement strand
ATATTTTTTGATTTTTTCAAATTTTTTATATAATCTTATTTATTATGATTTAATATTTTTATGCAAGAAAATACAAAAACGGAGAAAGAAAAAGATTTAAAATTTCATAAAAATTTAGCTTTATGATTACTTTTTTTAGCTTTTATATGATTTTTGATTTCAAGTTATTATGAAATTATTTGGTTAAAAATGTTTTTTGAGGCCTCTTTAGTATGATGAATAGCAGATTGGTTCGCAGTAGTTGCTCTTTTTAGACACCCATTATGACTTAGATTTATTCCTCATACAGCTATAATTCCTAAAAATAAAAATAAAATAGCACATAGTTTATCAAAATTTATAATTTCAGAATTTATAAAAGAAGAAAAAATAAAACAAGAACTTGATAAGTATAATTTTGTTGAAATCATATCTAATAGTCTTAAGTCAAATGCTAAATTTTGATTTTTTATAGATACTTTAGTATCAAATTTGGATAAAGATGATAAATTAAATTGATACATTAAAAAAGCTCTCCTAGATAAAATAATAGAAAATAAAGAATCTATTTGAAAATATATAGAAAATACTATTTTGTCATGGAATGAACAAGATATAACTAAAAAAATTGAACTAGAAGTCTGAAAAGATCTTCAATATATAAGATATAATTGAATGATTATGTGAGGTATAGTTTGACTTTTGATATATGCTATACAAACAATATTTTTTTAATTTTGAAATTTACTTAAAAATACTATAATAAAACAAATATTTTTTAAATTATATACATGAGAGAACTAATAATATGAGTTTATACTAAATCACCAAAATGAGATTTTTGATTTATAGATCCAGAAAGCTGAAAATGATATTATATACATTTAAAAAATGTTTGAAAAGCTATATCTTGAGATACTGTTGAAGCTTACATAAAAGAATTTAGATGAAAAAAAGAAGCAGTAATAACAAAAATACTTAAAAAATGAAATCCAACTATAACTTGAAAATTAGATATCAAAAAAGATTTTGCTTTTGTTACCCCTACAAATCCAATTTATGTAAATGATATTTATATATGAATAGATAAAGTTAAGAAATTTGAAAAAGAAAATAATATAAAACTTAAATACAATGATATAGTATCAGTAAAAATAACAAAATGGACCACTAAAAATCCAGAATGATTTATATTTGATTATATATGAAAAGAAACAGACAAAGACTTAGAACTTAAAACTATTATTTCTTGATCAGGTATAAAAACTAAATTTGATGAATCAACTATTCAAGAAGCAAATAAATTAAAATTTGAACTACCACCAAAAAGAATAGATTTAACAAATAAACTTACATATACTATAGATTGAGAAGATGCTCGTGATTTAGATGATGCAATTATTGTTGAAAAAATAGATGATAAATATAAACTTTATGTTTGTATAGCTGATGTTGCAGAATATGTGAAACATCAAACTTCTTTAGATAAAGAAGCTTTTAAAAGATGAAATTCTACATATCTAGTTGATAGAGTTATTCCTATGTTACCAGAAAAACTTTCAAATGATTTATGTAGTTTAAATCCACAAACAAAAAAACTTAGTTTAACTTGTGAAATACTTCTAGATAAATATTGAAATGTGTCATTTACAAAAGTATATGAATCAGTTATTTTATCAGATTTTAGACTTACTTATAAAGAAGTGCAATCTATTATAGATTGAGAAATAGGAGAAAATTATAGTCTTAAATTTTGACAACAAACTACAAAAGAACTTATAGAAAATATTTTTTTAGCAAATGAATTAAAAAATATAGTTAAAAAAAATAAACAAAAATTATGAGTTTTAGATTTTGATTTTCCAGAGGTAAAGATATTAACAGATGATCAAAATAATGTAGTAGATATTAAAAAATACGAACTATATGAATCAAATAAAATAATAGAAGAATTTATGATTTTGGCAAATTCTTGTGTTTGAGAATTTTTTAAAGATATTCCATTTGTTTATAGAATACATCCAGAGCCATCAGTTGAAGATATAGAAAAACTTAGAAATACTCTTCATATTTTTGATATAAAATTACCTTTTAAAAAAAATATAACTCCAAAAACAATATCAGATATACTAGTTTCTTTAAAAGATAATAAAAATAAAAATCTTATATCATCTCATATACTTAGAGCCTTAGCAAAAGCTATATATTCAGATGAAAATAAATGACATTTTTGATTAGCTTTATCTTATTACTCTCATTTTACATCACCTATTAGAAGATATCGAGATCTAATAATACATAGAATAATTAAACAAAAAATTCATGGTAAATTAGATAAAAAATCAATAAATATTTATAAAAATTCTTTAAAAGAAATAACAAAACATATTTCAGATACCGAAAAAAAATCAGAAAAATTAGAGTATGAAGTAAGAGATTATATGATTTGTAAATTTTATGAAAATAAAATTTGAACTCATTATAATGCTAAAATATCATCTTTGATAGAAGCTTGAATATTTATAGAGCTTGAAAATCATGTAGAATGATTTATAAATATCACTTCTTTATCTAACTGACAAAAATATGTTTTTGATTCAACAAAAATGCAATTTACTGTATGAAAAGATTTGTATAAACTTTGAGATAATTTAAAAGTAATTTTAAAAGAAATAGATTTTTCTAGAAAAAGACTTATTTTTGAAAAAAATTAATTATGAAAAAAAATTTACAATGATCTATTTTGTTATGGAGTGTGTTTTTTAGTATGTTTATAATTACTTCTTTTTTGTTTATTATAAACAGTTTTTCTAGTAGTATAAAAACAGCAAAAGATTTTAATAAAATAGATTTAAACAATGAAATTATATCACAAACTCCTTTAAGTTATTCTTGAGAAATTGATTTATGAGAAAATAAAAAATTAGATATATTTTTTGATAAGAATGTATCTTTTTCTTACAATATGTCTATAAAAGAAAAACAAACTTTAGATATATTGGCTTCCTGAACTTGAGATATACATACTTCTTCTTGATATATTTATATCAAAAATTATTCATGAAGTACAGTTTATTTAAGTTGATATTATTTTGAAAATACAGCTTATCCTCAACAATATTTTCAAACTTGAAAATTAGATATTATCAATTTATGATGAAATACAAATTATTTTTTAAATACATCAATAGATAGTAATTTATATATAAAATATCCATATAATTATAAAATAATAAAACAAGATATTTGATGAAAAGAATTTATAAGAAATCAAATTTTTATAACTGAATAATATTTTTTAATATTAAATATATGAAATATATATTACTTTTGATTTTATTTTTTTTATTTTTACAAAAAACTTATGCAGATTATTCTTATCCTATAAAAGAAATGAGCAAGGTACAATGTAGGTTTAATGATTTTTCTAGTTTATCGAGTGATTGCAAAATGACTTTACCAATACTAAAAACAAGTGAATATTCAAAATATAAAAATGATTATTCTCTATATAGAAGAGTATATACAGTTTTATGGTGATCTAGTTATACTTACTGATGGGATTTATGATTTTGATGACATTCTTGACTTGATATAGCTACCTCTAAATGAACTCCAGTTTTTCCTATGACTAATTGAAAAGTAATTGTTGCTTCTTTTTTAGCTTGACGGTGAAATACTGTAAAAGTTGAGCATACAATTAATGGTAAAAAAATATATTCAAATTATTCACATTTATCAAAAATAAATGTATCTGTCTGAGATAATGTGGATACAAATACTATTTTGTGAGAAGTATGATCTACTTGAAATAGTCATTGAAATCATTTGCATTTTCAAATAGATCTAACAGATTCAAAATGACCTTGGTATCGGAAAAATTGTTCTGTGAAAGACTATAACTCTATAGTTAATTGATGAGCTTGTTTTGCAGAATTAAATCAAAATACTATTGACCCACTTCTTTTTTTAGAAACTTCATGAGCAGTTATAAAACAATCAACTATAGTTTCTGTTATTGATAAAGTACAAACTATTTCAAAAGAATGACTTATTTCAAGAGAGGAGATTTTAAGAAGAGAAATACAAGAGTTTTTTAAAAATTATAATATATCAATATGACTAACCAATTTTTGATGAAATACTACTTTAAAAACTCTATCAAATTTTAGAATAAAAATAACAGATAAAAAATTTAATAAACCATTTTCTTGAAGTTTACCTTGAAGTTTAAATTTTAAATTTAATTCTTCAGAAGTAGATATTTTTCCATCTTGAATTTTAGCTATAGATAAATGATTTAGAGATTTTACAGTTATTCCAAAAAGAACTTGAAAAATAACTATTTGAGTTTATGTATGAGAAATATTTTTAAAAAATGTAAGTTTTTGAGTTTTTGATGATAAAAAATCTATTTTTCCTAGTTGATGAGCTATATTTTGACAATCAAAAATAGTTTCATGAGATATATGAAAATGAATTTTTGTATTTAATGATAAATCAAAAATAAACTTAATTTGAATCAAATTTGCTTGAAAATACAAAATAATTTCTACAGATAAAGATATGTTTTTTTGTATTAAAAAAGTTAATTCTATGCAAGAGTTAATCTATAAATACAATACAAATTGTGATTTTTCAGAGTTTAAAAAAGAAATAGAGTTTGATTATAATTCTTCTATAAATTGAATTTTTATATTTAATTATATTAAATCTTGAGAAAGTACATCAGCTATAAATATTGAAAATACTAAAAATGAAAATATAATTTCAAAAAATATATCATCTATAAAACCAAAATGAATAGATAAAAATTATATTTATTTTGATGAAGTAAATTATTTGTTAAATTTATGAATAGTTAGTTGATTAAAAGATAACTATATTTTACAAGACAGACAATTAAGTGAGTATGATCTAAAAATAATGTTATTAAAACGACTTTACTATAAAAATGATATTCAAAAAGTAAATGATTTATTGTCTTATAAAGCAGATAAATATAAGTTTTTAACTAGATTACAAACACTTGATCTTATAACTAAATATACAGTTTTATTAGATTATTCTTGAGAATATATTAAATATAGAGATATAAAAGAAGAACAAAATCTATCTATAAAAAATATTTTTAAACAAAATACATGGAAAGATAATTTTTGAAAGTCATATTTTCAACCAGATAAAACTATAACCAGATGAGAGTGAATGTATATGATTTATAATTTGATTAAAAAATAGATGCAATTTGCATCTATTTTTTCTTTCTTGAATATTTTTCTTTTATTCTTTTAGCTTCTTTTTCTCCAAGTTTTTCCATCAAAACCATATCCATTTCAGCGCAAGCATCAAATAAATTCATATTTATATCTATGTTGTGCTCTATCTTGTATCTGAAATCTTCATAATTTCCATAATTTATAACTAATTCTTGATTTTTTATAATCCATAAATGTGTTGCTACTTTGTTTACAAAATATCTGTCATGAGATATAAATAAAACAGTTCATTTATAATTATTTATAGCTTTTTCAAGTTCTTCTTTTGAATCATAATCTAAGTGGTTTGTAGGTTCGTCAAATATAAGTAAGTTAGCTTCTATTTGTCATAAAATAGCAAATAATAATTTGCTTCTTTGTCATCAAGATAAATATTTAACAGGTTTAGAAATTAGCTCTCTATCTATTAAATAATATTTTAAATATCATGTAAGTTGTTCATCACTTAAAGAAATATTAAATTTTAAAAAATTATCTTTTATATCTTTTTCTAAATCAAGTTCTTCATGCATTTGAGAATAATAAACTGTTTTTACTCCTTTTCAAATTGTAAAAATTCAGTCTAAAGGTTCTATTTCTCTCATTATAGTTTTTAATAGAGTAGATTTTCATACTCAATTTTCTCATACTATTCAAACTCTGTCTTTATAGTTTAAACTTATTTCATTTATATAAAAAAGAGGTTCTTTTCTTCATATGAAAACTTCTTTAAAATAAAGTATTTTATTTGGAGATTCATCTAAATAATCAAAGAAAAATTTTGGCACTTTAGGTATAAAAGGTTTTTCTATTTTTTCTAGTCTAGATAGAGCTTTTTCACGACTTTGAGCAAAAGAAGCTCTACTTCAAGCTCTAAATCTGTTTATTAAATTTTCTTCTTTTTTTATAAATTCTTGTTGCATTTCCCATTCTTTTATTTGTCTTTCCCATATTTTTTCTCTTTCCTCTATATATTTAGAATAATTATAATGATAAAAATTCAATGGCCTTTTAGGTAATAACTCAAAAGTTTTTTTACAAGTTTTATCTAAAAACTCTCTATCATGAGAAATAATTAAATATCAACTTTTCCATTTATTTTGCAAATATCATTCAAGCCATTCTACTCAAGTCATATCTATGAAGTTTGTAGGTTCATCAAGTAACAGTATTTCGGGTTCCATTATAAGTATTTTACATAAAGCTACTTTTGTTCTTTCTCAACCTGAAATTTTATCTATTTTTTTATCAAGTAAATGATTTACTCATAATCAAGAAGAAACATGGTGAATTATACTTTCATAATTATATCATCAAATATTATTAAAAATCTCAAGAGTTTCACTATATTTTTCTATTATTTCATCGCTTGGGTTGTTTGAAATTTTTTCTTCTAGATCTTTGAGCTTTTCTTCTATTTTTAATATTTCTATGAATCAAGACTTTATTTCTTCTTTAACAGTTATACTATTAGAATTATCAAAAATTTGACTTAAATATCATATATTCACATTTCATATATTTTCTATAAATCAATCAAATTCTTTTATTTCTCAAGATATTATTTTCATTAAAGTTGTTTTTCAAGCTCAATTTCATCATACTAACGATATTTTATCATTTTCATTAAAAATAAAATCAATATCTTGAAGGATTATTTCTCAATCTATTTCATATTTGTTTATCTTTATTCTTAAATGTTTCATTTTACTTTTTTTATAAAATATATATTATCATAAAGTTATTATTTAATTTTAATATTATGTTTTTATTAAAAATTTCAAAATTATTTTTAAATAAATATTTTTTGCAGAAACTGTTTGCATACATATTACTTATATTATTTATATATTTACTTCAAGATTTTCTTATAATATTTTTTTT
>CAZIGU010000043.1:0-7176 GCA_964538545.1 uncultured Candidatus Peribacteria bacterium | reverse complement strand
AATATAAAGATTGTATTATTCCAAATTCAAAAAATCAATTTTGAAGTTTTGATTATAATATAAAAATTTGAGATTATTATAGATATTATCATAGTTTTTCATTAGAAGAGCTTGAATATATATTTGATGAATCTTGATATAAAATAATTGAAAATAGATTATTTGATAATAATAAAAATATTTTATCAATAATAAAAAGCACCTAAGGTGCTTTTTATTATTAAAAACTTATAGAGTAAGGTAATCAAAAGTTGGTATCAGTTTCATAATCAGGAGTAGCATTATTTCATGTTCAAGAATTAGTTTCATCTCATAATTTTTGTTTATTTACTAAAAAACTATTTGAACTTATAGTTAATCAACTTGCTGTTCATATAAGTGTTTTAGGGCACATAGATTCATTAGAAGTTCAACAAGATTTTTCATCAAAATCTCAAACTATATAAGATATATATGTATCATTTCGAGCATCTTTTATAGCAGTTCATATGTTATAACTTTTTCATGTTCTATTGTCATTTCACCAATCTCAAGCTGTAGGATTGTAAACTCAATAAATATATCTTCATATTCAATGATCTATAGTTTTTTTTCAATTTACTTTTATATCTCATAATTCTGGATCATACAAATCTTTAGATAGATATTGTTTTAATAATTGTTCTTGTCATATAGTTCCTTTAGCTCATATTTGTCATACTAAAGTTCAACTTCAGTATATTTTTCATCAACCACTTCATGAGTTTATAGAATTTATTTGTTCTCAACTCTTAGTTATATCTACTGTGTTTGAAGGAGTAGCTATAGATCAAGAGTTGTATCACCGCATATTTGTTGCTGATTTTAGTCAAACAGCAGGATAATAGTTTTTATCAGATTTATATTGTTGTAAAGCGCTTTCTATCGTAGATATATCACTTATTTTTCTACCACTTAAAGCTTTATCAGTAGCTCAACCAAAATTTTGATATGCAACAACTGAAATTATAGCTAATATAGTTATAACAACAAGTAATTCAACAAGGGTAAATCAAGATTTATTTATATTTTTCATAAAAAATTCTATTAAACATTAAAAAACATTTAGATTTTATTTTAAAATAATTTTTTTGCAAAACTTTTTTTACTTTTGTTTTAAAATTAGTATTATATCAAAAAATATTTTTTAATATTTATATTTATGGAAAATAATTTATATGAATTAGTAGATAAAAAAGTTCAAAAAATAATAGTTTTGACTCAAAAATATATGAAATGATATAAAAAATCATTTATAGAAGAAGAAATTAAAAAAGCATATTTATATGCAAGAGAAGCTCATGAGTGAGTTTTTAGATTATCTTGAGAACCATACATAGATCATCCTGTAGAAGCTACTTTGATACTTTTAGAACTAAAACCTGATATATATACTATTCAATCATGTCTACTTCACGATGTTGTGGAAGATACATCTAGAACTTTGGAAGATATAGAGGAAGGTTTTTGATCAGAAGTATCTCATATTTGTCATTGATTAACAAAATTATCAAAAGTTAGATATTCTTGAGAAGATAGAAGTGTTTGAAGTCTTAGGAAAATGTTTGTTGCTATGAGTGAAGATTTGAGAGTAATTTTTGTTAAATTATCAGATAGGCTTCATAATATGAAGACACTACATTCTCACCCTAAAAAAGAAAAAAGAGAAAAAATAGCACTTGAAACTCTAAATATATATACTCCAATTGCAGATAGATTAGGTCTTCATAGTTTTAAAAATATGTTAGATGAAGAGTGTTTTAAGATACTTAATCCAGAAGATTATGAAAATATAAAAAATCAATTAGAAGATTTAAAATTGAGTATTATATCTTTTAAGAAAAATGCTAAACACGAAGTAGAAACTCTTTTGGAATTAGATAATATAAATTCTAAAAATAAGATTTCTTTTAAAGTAGATTTTAGAGTGAAATCAATATATTCAATATATAATAAAATGAAAAGAAAAAATATTTCTAAAGTCTCTGATTTATATGATTTATATTGATTAAAAATACTTGTTGAAGATATAGCAGATTGCTATAGAGTTTTAGGTCTTGTTCATAGTAAATGGACTCCGTTACCAAATAGATTTAAAGATTATATAGCACTACCTAAACCTAATTGATATAAATCTCTTCATACTACAGTTATATGACTTTTGAAAAATTTTAGACAACAACCAACAGAGATTCAAATAAAAACTTATAAGATGGATTTATCATCTGAGATTTGAATAGCAGCTCATTTTGAATATAAAGAAAAATGATCTAAAATAGCTCAAGATATAGATTGGGTTAAAGATCTAAAAAATCTTATGGATAATATGGAAAATAATAAAGATTTTATGGATTTATTATCAATAGATGTTTTTAAAAATAGAATTTTTGTTTTAACTCCAAAATGAAAATATATTGATTTACCATCAGGAGTAACTCCAATAGATTTTGCTTATGAAATACACTCTGATATATGAAACCATATAGCTATAGCTAAAGTAAATTGACAAGTTGTTCCTCTTGATAAAGAATTAAAAAATTGAGATATAGTTGAAATAATAATAGATAAAAATAAAAAACCAAACCCTTTTTATATATCTGTTGTAAAGACAAACAAAGCAAAAAATGGTATTAGAAGTTTTCTAAGAGCTGAAAATAAAGATTTACATATAGAAAGATGAAGAGATCTTATAAATAATTTACTTCAAAAATCATGACTACCTAAACTTGATAAGGATTTAACAGTTTTAAAAAACATAGATGATAAAATAAATACTATTCAAGAGAGAATAGATATTTTAGAGCAAGTATGAAATTTATCGGTAAATCCAAGTTCAATAATAAGAAAAATTATTTTAAATAATAAAGAATTAAAAAAAATAATTTCTTTAAAATCAAAAAAAGATAAAAAATGACAAGAAAATATAGAAAATGTTAAAGATGTGAAAAATATTATTATATGATGAGAAAAAGATATGCTATACACTATAGCTACTTGTTGCAAAGAAAAACTTAAAGATAAAATAGTTGCATATATAAATTGAAAATGAATTATAACTATTCATAATAGAGATTGTAAAACATTAACTAGATTAAATAAAGAGAGATTTTTAAGTGCTTATTATGAATGAGAAAAACTTAATAATGTAGTTTTTAATGTTTTATTTGTTTTCCAAAATAGAATCTGAGTTTTGAAAAAATTGAGTGATATACTTTTTGAAATGAATATAAATATTTTAGAAATATCTTCTTCTAGAAAAAATATAAAAGAAACTCAAGTTGATTTAAAACTTGAAATAGCAGATCATGATTATTTAATAATAGATAGATTTTTATCTAGAGTTATGCTTAGACTTAAAGATGATTTTATATCATGTGATACAAAAAATATAGAAATATAATTATAAAAATATGAAAATATATGATGTTTTAATACAAGAATATCTAAATAAACCTTGAGAAAATTTGGATTTAAAATATAATTTATTTTATAAGGATAATTATAAATACTCTTTAAATGAAGAAGATGAAATAATAGATAATTTATATGCTATAGATTATTTTTATAATTTATGAGAAAAATTTGATAATGATTTTATCTTTAATTTAGAAACTGAGTTATCTCAAGTTTTGAAAAAAATGGAAATAAAATGAGTGAAAATTGATAGGGAGAAACTTATAAATATATGAGAAAAACTTGATTTAGAGATAAAAAAAGAAGAAGATATTATTTATGAAATACGATGAGAAAAATTTAACATAAATTCACCAAAACAAGTTTGAGAATTACTTTTTGGTAAGATATGATTAAAAACCAATAAAAAAACAAAAACTTGATATAGTGTTGATAACGAAGTACTAATAGAATTATCAAAAGATCATAAAATAGCCTTTCATATAAATAATTATAGACAATATAAAAAATTATTATCTACATATATTGAATGATTTTTAGATATAATTAAAAAAGATACTCAAACTATACATACTACTTATTCTCAAACTATTGCTTCAACTTGAAGATTATCTTCTATAAATCCAAATTTACAAAATATTCCTTCATCTTCAAGTTGATATGCATCTCTTATAAGAGAAGTTTTTGTGTCTTTTGATAGTGAAAATGATGAAATACTTAGAGTTGATTATTCTCAGATAGAAGTTAGAATACTTGCTATATTATCTTGAGATTCTGATTTATTAGGTGCTTTTGAAAAATGAATAGATATACATTCAAATACTTGATATTTTTTATTTTGAAAAGATCATTTATCTAGTGATGAAAGAAAAATAGCAAAATGAGTTAATTTTTGAGTTATATATGGTATAAGTCCATTTTGATTATCAAAAATGATTTGAATAAGCCAAAAAGATGCTAAAGAATATATACAAAAATTTTTTATAAAATATTCTAAAGTATGAGAATTTTTTGATAAAATAATAAAAGATTGTGAAAGTAATTGATATGTAGAAACTATTTTTTGAAGAAAAAGATATATAAATAATATAAATGATTCAAATGAAATAGTAAAAAAACGAGCACAAAGAGAAGCTATGAATATGCCTATTCAATGAACTTCAGCAGATATTATAAAAATTGCTATGATAAAAATAGATAAATTTTTATCAAATTTTCAATCTTGTATATTGATGCAAGTTCATGATGAATTAGTTTTTAATATAAAAAAAGAAGAAAAAAATATAGTTTTACCTGAAATAATTAAAATACTTGAAAATGTTTTGATAGATGAAAAAAAGTTTAATAACAAATTAAAAGTTGATTATGCTTTTTGAAAAAATTGGAGAGAATGTAAGTAATAATCTAAAAATATTATGATATATGACGTTATTATAATTTGAGCTTGACGAGCTTGATTGTATACTGCTATAAATGCAGATAAAAATTTAAATAAATTGATACTTGAAAAAAACACAAAACCTTGAATAAAGGTTTTGTTGTCTTGATGAGAAAGAGCTAATTTGTCAAATATAGATATAGAACCTTTAAGAGACTATTTTTCTCAAAATAAAAAAGCTTTGTTATCTATTTTTTCAAAACATAACAATTTCGATGCAGTTGATTTTTTTTCAAAAAATTGATTGGATATAGTAAAAGAAGATAGATGAAGACTTATTTTATCAAGTTGAGATAGTAAAGAACTTCTTAATTTTTTACTTGATAAACGATATAAAAATAATACTACTATTAGAACTTGAATTGATGTAAAAAGTTTGCAAAAAATAGATGATATTTTTATTGTTTCAAGTTTAAACTGAGAATTATATAAAACAAAAAAAGTTGTTGTTTCTAGCTGATGAAAGTCTTTTTCCCATGTATGAACTATTTGAGATTGATATGAATTTGCTAAAAGTTTTTGACATAGTATTATAACACCACTTAGGTGATTGTGTTGATTAGTTTCTGTAAATGATTTTTCTGAAGTTTCATGAGTTAGTTGTGATTTAAATATGGAAATATTTGATATGGGTAAAAGTATTTACATAGAGAAATGACCACTCTTATTTACTCATTTTTGAATATCTTGACCAATAGTTTTTAATTGACGAGTTGCTATATCTGAGAAAATAAATTTTTTAAAAATAGATGAAAAAGATTTTTTTAAAAACAATTTAAAAATAATTCTTACTTTTGATTTATCAAATACTCCAAAAAGACTTATTAAATTTTTTTCATTATCAGAAGAAAAAAAATATGTTGAAATTTATTTTCAAGATTATAGAACACGGAAAGAAGCTAAAATAACAAGTTGATGAATAAATATAAATGAATTAACAAATTCTTTAGAATCAAAAAAAGTTTCAGGTCTTTATTTTTGTTGAGAAGTTCTTGATTTTACTTGAAAAACTTGATGATTTAATTTACAATTAGCCTGGTCTACAGCTTATGTAGTTGCAAAGAGCTTGTAGAGAATTCTATAAAATTAAAAATAAAATATTTTTAATTTTGCAAATTTACTTAAAGATATAAAAAATTTTATTTTTATAAATCATTTTTATAAATCTTTTGACATATATAAAAAACTGTATATATTTTGAGTATATATTTTATAATAAAATTTTATGAAAAATGATATTTTTTTAAAAGAGTATAATCAGTTAAATAATTCTCAAAAAGAAGCTGTAGATACTATATATTGACCAGTTATGGTTGTGGCTTGACCAGGTACTTGAAAAACTCAAATAATTTGACTTAGAACAGCTAATATAATAGAAAAAACTTGAATAAATCCTCAAAATATTTTGATAACTACTTTTACAGAAGCATGAGTTGTAGCTATCAAAAAAAGGTTAGAGCATTTTTTGTGATCAGTTTGATATAAAGTAAATGTTAGTACAATACATTCTTTTTGTCAGGAGGTTATCAAGACTTTTCCTGAAAAGTTTTTGGAGTTTAAAGCTAATATACTTCTTGATGATATAGATAGTCTAGATGTTTTAAAAAACATATTGGATGAAGAAATATCAAATTGAAACATAAAAATTTTAACCACCGATTATGATAGGTTTTATTACTTAAGAGATATAAAAAGTCGTATTTCTACACTTAAAAATGAATGAATAGATTTTTTTCAATTTGAAGTTGCTATAAAAGAATTAGAGCAAAAATATATAGAAGAATTATCTAATATAGATCCAAAACTTAAAAAATATGAAAAAACAAAATTAGATAATCAAAAACATATTTCTAAACTTTTTGAATTAAACCATATTTATAACAAGTTTAATAAATATTTGCATAATAATTGAATGTATGATTTCAATGATATGATAAATTTTGTTTTAGATAAGTTTTATTCAGATGAAGATATGTCATATTATTATGCCTTAAAATACCAGTTTATTATGCTTGATGAATTTCAAGATACAAATAATTCTCAAAATAAAATAATTCAAAAAATATTACAAGTAGAAAATGACTCAAATTTTAAAAATATTATGGTAGTTTGAGATGATGATCAGTCTATATATCGTTTTCAATGAGCAAATATAGAGAATATGCTTGATTTTGCCTCTTCTTTTGAAGATATAAAAGTTATAGTTTTAAAAAATAACTATCGTTCAACACAAAATATTTTAGATTTATGTACTTTAAGTATTTCTCATAATACAAAAAGAATAACAAATAAAATTGAATGACTAA
>CAZIGU010000042.1:0-7190 GCA_964538545.1 uncultured Candidatus Peribacteria bacterium | reverse complement strand
AATATCTCAACTATATTCCCTATCTATTCAAGAAAGCATATTTAAAAAGTAGATTTTCAACTGCCACTTGGTCATATAATTACTACAAATTCTCAAGTTTTGATATCTAAATTAAGATTTTTAAAGATATCTATATTTTTATCTTTATCTTTAAAAAATTTATCTAAATTATTTATTTTTATCATATATTTTAATTATCATCTAAAAAATTTACTCCAAATCATTTTTAGTGCTATATTTATAGCATTTGATGATTTTTGTCATTTTGATAAACTATAATCTGTATAAAGTATATCAACAGGAACTTCTTTAAATTTAATTTTTTTATTTGATATTATATCAACTATTTCTGAAGCATGTCACATACCATCTATAGTTATGGAAATATCTTTTAAAATATCTTTTTTTATAACTCTATATCAATTATGTGAATCTGTAAGTTTTATAGAACTTATAAAAAATGTAAAAAGTATTCATAATTTCAATATTATTTTTCTAGATAAACTAACATTTGTATTTGTCTTTGTTATAAATCTAGATCACAAAACTATTCATAATTCAGAATCATTTTTAAAAGAATCTATAAATTTTGGTAAATCCTTTAACTGATGTTGTCAATCTGCATCATAAGTACACACATAATATACATTTCAAAATCTTCTAAAATACTCAAATCAAGTTTCTAAAGCTCGTCATTGTCATCTATTTTTATAATGATTCAAAATAATTATTTTATCTTCAAAATTTTTTAATATTTTTAAAGTATTATCTTTAGATCAATCATTTACAACTACAATATTCTCATATCATTTAGACAATAAATTATCTATAGTATCTTTTATAACTTTTTCTTCGTTATAACAAGCTATAACAAATCATAACTCTCAATTTAATTCTTTTTTAGAAGTATTTTGAATAGCTATTTCTCTTATAAGTTTAGTTATATCACTTCTATTATCTTCAACTTTATTTAAAAGAAGTATTACAAAATATAACAAAAATATTATACTAGTATAAACCAAAACATCAGCTCATCTTTGTAATCAAAATATATTTCATAAAATTGATAATATATTTGGAAAAAAAGTAAAAACTAAAAGTCAAATAGAAATAGCTATAAAAACAACAAAATGAAGTGCATTAAATTTTTGTTTTTTAGCTATATCTAAAGAAATTATAAAAAGTATAAATCCTGAAATTATAAAAAAAACTTGAAGTAAATTCATAAAAAATAGTATTAGAAATAAATATAATTTTATTATATTTAAAAGATAATAAAAGCAAAAAAAAGTAAAATATGAGTCTATAAAAATCAAGTTAAAACACTTAAAATCATCAATGATAATATATAGTGTGTTTTTCAAGTTTTATATAACAAAAAACAAGTAATTTAAATTACTTGTTTTTTCTGCTTTTTATTTAAAATTATTATTATCATTTTTTGAATAAAAACTATAAATAATAATAATTCAACAGTGTTATAAATTTGGTGGAGTACAGGGGGGTCGAACCCCTAGTCTACAGGATCGAAATCTGCATGCATTACCATTATGCTAGTACCCCGAAAGATAAAATAGTTTAAACTACTATTTTATCATCTTCTGAAAGGTCTTTTTTAACATATTGTTTTATTATTCTATTTTTATTTGCTTCATATAAAAGAGGAGAAGCTATAAATATAGAACTATATGTTCAAACTAAAACTCAAAGCATCATAATAACTATAAATCATCTTATACTCTCAGGTCAAAAAAAGAAAACTCAAACTAAAACAAGAAGTAATGTAAGTGATGTATATATACTTCTAGCAAAAGTTTGATTTAAAGAAATATCAATTATTTCATATAAATCCTTCCCTTTTCATCAATATTTTCTTAAATTATCTCTAACTCTATCAAATATAACTATTGTATCATTTATAGAATATCATAATATTGTTAATAATGCTGTTATAAAAAAAGTATCTATTTGTAATTCTGTAAAAAAACTTCATAAAATTATATAAATTCAAGTTGGTATTATAACATCATGTAAAAGTGTAATAATAGTTATCAAAGCAAAAGAAAATGTAGATATTCAACTAACAACTCAAAAAAAAGCATATCGTATATAAAGTGTAATAGCTACAACAGCTATTATAAGTGTTATTATAGCTGTATTTTTGATATAATCTCAAAAACTTTTTCAAATATTTGTATATTTTTCTAAAACTATTTTATTATCTTTTATAGAAAATAAATATTTCTCAATATTTTTTTTAAAATCTCATTTTAAAATCTCTGTTTTTTTATCATCTTTTATATCTCTAAATCAAGATAAAACAACTATCTTATTTTCTCAAGAAACTTTATAAATATTTATTCAGTTTATTATATCATTGTTTTTTAAATTAAATTCATCTTTTATTTTGGATAAATCTGTTTTTATGTTTTCCAAAACTAATTCCTTTTCATAACTATACTCTGCTTGAGTTCATCAAGTCATATCTATTCATAAATTTAAATCTTTAAATAAAATCATAATCAAAGATATAACAAAAAGTCATAATCAAACTCATATATATATTTTTCTATTTTTCAATATACTAATCATAAAAAGAAATTACAAATTAAATTTGGTTTTTATTATAAGTTAAATACAATAAAGTCAATTTTATTTTTATAAAATCATAAAAAATGATAAAAAAAATCTTTAAAACAATAATAAATATATTAAACATCTCTCTTATAATACTAAGTATAGTTTTGGTAATTATAGCAATTTTTAAAAAAGAATGGATAGAGCTATTTATAGAATGGATGAAAGAAGTAATAAATAATTTATGAAATTATAATTATTTAATAGCTTTTATAAGTTCATTACTTGAATCATTTCCTGCTTTAGGAGCTGTTTTACCTTGACAAAATATATTACTTATAGTTTGATGATTCTTCTGACAAATAAGTCATACAAATCTAATATATATTATTGCTATAGCTTCTATATGAGCAATATTATGAAATTTGATATGATTTATACTGTGAAAATATTATTGAGAAAGTTTTTTTGAAAAATATTGATTATATTTTTGAATATGAAAAACCGAAGTAAAATATCTCAAAAAATCCATAGATAAATGGTGAGGATATGGTATAATTATATGAAAATTTCATCCATTAACTAGATCTTTTCTTCCATTTGTAGCTTGAAGTGTAGGTATGAAATCAAAAGCTTTTATGATATACAATATAATTTGATCTATTATCCGGGCTTGAACAATAATTATATTGTGAGTAATATTTGTAGAATATTACAAAATAATTTTAGAATATATATGATATATTTTCTTATGAATAATATTATCAATAATTTGATATTTATATATATTCAAAAAAGAAGCAATAAATAAATATTTACAAGAAAAAAATGAAGAAATAGAAAACCATGTAAAAAAAATACAAAAAAAATGAGAATAAAATCTCATTTTTTTATTTTAATTCTTCAGGTTTAGAATAATGATATCATTGTAAATAATCTATTCATATAACATTACAAATTTTAGCTATCTTCTCATTTTCTATAAACTCTGCTACTGTCTGTACTCAAGATATTCTGCAAGCTTTAACTATTCACTCCAAAAGAGATACTATAGTTTCATTTTTTTCTCAATCTTCTCTAAACAATGATTTAATTATTTTTCAATCTATTTTTAGATAATCTATAATTCAAAGTAAATCTATAAATCTATTTAAATTTGAATTATCAGATCAAAAATCATCCATAGCTATTTTAAATCACATATCTCTAAGTTTTTTTATATTTTCTATATAATTTTCTCAATCTATTTCTCATTCAAGTATTTCCAAAGTTATCAAATTTGGATCTATATTATATTCATAAGACATTCATTGTAATATACGAGAAAAGTTTGAATCAATCAAATCATCTGACGAAATATTTATAGAATATCATATTTGCTTATCTTGATTTTGAGAAATATAAGAAAAAGTTTTTCTTATAACAGAATCAGTTATAAGAGGTAATCTTCAGGTATCTGTTGCTCGTTTTAAATACTTATACGGACCATCAAGTCTTCAATCTAATGTTTTTATTCTAAGTAAAATCTCTTTTTTATATAGTTTTCAAGTTCTAGAATCATGTATTCATTGTCAAACTACTTCTATTCTTCACTCCTCCATAGCTTTATCAAGTTGACTAAGTATTTCTATATTTTGATGAGCTCTTTGTTTTTCATTTGGATCAAACTTATATACATATACTCAATCTCGATTAGGTTTTTTTCTTCAATCAGATATAGCTTTTTGAGATTTTTCTATTATTTTATCATCACTTCAATCATAAAATATTCATATATATGATGATAAAACTACTTCATTTCATCACATTTTTACTTTTAAATGTCTAATAGAATCAATTATATAACTAGTATCAATTTGATGTATTACATCATTTTTTATAAGTATACTATAATATGGTCAAGTAAGTTTATATATTTGATATTCATCTCATATTATTTTTGATAATTCAATTCAAATATCTTTTATGTAGTTATCTCATACTTCATATCAATATCGTGAGTTTATAGTATTCATATTAGCTATTCTAATAGTTATTATACTATATTTATCTTTATTATTAACTTTAAGTTCAGATCTAAGTTTAAATTCATTACAAAATCAAGTTTTTTCATCTATAAACAAATTTCTTCTTCTAAGATATGAAGATATTATATTCAAAATACTTCTAGTTATGTATTCTTTTTCTTGAGAAAAAATATTATTAAAAATATGTTCACATATCTTAGGATAAGTAAAAACTAACTTATATCAATTATAAAGATGCATTTCATAAGATATTATTCACCTTTCTAAATTAAGTTTTTTTAGATATATATCTACATGAGTTTGATCAAGTATATAAGTTTTTGCAACTCAGAAAAATATATGTTTTGATAAAAGTTCAGAGATATCATCTGTTATATTTTCTCTTATATTTTCATCAAGTGATTTTTGTGTTATATAAGAAATTTTTTCATCTATTTGAGTTTTTAATTGAAATTCATAAGACTCCAAGAAATCAGATACTATAGAATTTCATATTTCTATATATTCTTGTTTAGATAATTTATTTTTAAATTTATGGTATTTTTTAAATCAAACTTTATAAAAAAAACTTTTTATATTTTCTTTATCTATTTCCATCAAGACAGAACTAATGCTTATTTTATGAAAAATAAAATACTCTCTCAAAGAAGAATTATAACTAATTTCAGAATCATCTAAATCTATATAATTATTTGCTAAATACAAATAAACTCTTCAATATATATTTAAAAGTTGTGATATATCTTTTGTTTTTTCTATATAGTTAGATGTCATTTCTAAAAATATTTTTTTTCTTTGAAATGACTCTGAAAAATAATCTAGATTTTGTAAAATATATTTTATAATTTTTAATTTATAAAATTCAAAATTATAATTATTAAATTTATCTGATGTTAACAAAAATCTTCATAGATCACAAAAATAATCTTTTTCAATAGAATTTGAATCTAAAGATATGTTTTTAAGTAAATTATAAATAGTTTCTATATCAAAATCTGTTATATTATTAGATGATATAACATGTTTTATAATATCTCATATATTATAAAAAGATAAATTGTTATCTAAATTATATAAAAATATATAGTTATTATAAACATTTTCTTTATAATTTGGTTCTTCAAATCTATCTAAAAAATCAAAATTATATGTATCATATATATTATTTAAATATAGAAATATTTCTTTTATTTTATCGTCATCAAAAGATAAGTTATTATTTTCTATATAAGATATAAAATAACTTACTATATAATTCATATTTCATATAAATATGATATCAAAGTATTTCTTTTCTTCTAAATTACCTCAAAAATTTGTATCTAAAGCTATTTTATAACCAGCTAATTGATTATCAAAAATATCTTTTATTTTTTCTAAAAAATCATCTATATTTTTGATTTCATCTATATCAAAAAAAATATGAGAAAAATTTAACAATATTCTAGATTTAAACCATTCTAAATCTTTTTTTAAAGTATTAAAATCCAATCATAAATCATGTGAATTAGACAATAATTCACCATTATAAAAAGATATTTTTGAAATTATAGAGGATATATTTGTCTTTTTTAAATCATCTACTTCATTAAAAATAGCAAGTTTATTTAACAATTCAAGTAGTTTTTTATAAATACTTAAAAATATATCTTTGCTTTTAAAATCTGATTTTTTTATATTTAAAAATATATTATCTTTTATATTATCTATTTTATTATAATCATAATTATGTATATCTATTAAAACATCATTTTCTAATCAAAAAGATAATAAAAAGAAATAAAAATTCATCTCTTCAAAAGAATTTACTTTATTAGAGTTTAGTATATTTATTATATTTTTAGATAAAAAATCATTTATATATTCTAAAAAATTGATATTTTTAAATAATTTTGACATTCATATATGAGAATAAAAAGTTCAATATAATTGATAATTATTCCTTAAAAAATCTACTATAATTTCAAAATCATTTTTTTCTAAAATTATATCTATTTCATTTGAAATTGATTCAATAATATTTACATTTTTAAATCAATCATTTGAATTTTCTTGTATTATATTTTCTTGTATATTTTTCATATTTTTTAATTACTTCATGTACTAGTTATATTTGTAACACTGTTTTTTAATTCATTCAAACTATCAACAGTATTTGAGATACTTTTTTGTGTTTCTTCTATAGATTTTGCAGTTTTATCAACATTGTCTTGTATATTTTCTATTTTTTCTTTTGTTTTTTCTATAGTATCATCTACTGATTGTTTTAACTCAAAAACTTCTTTTGTTTTTTCTTTTACTATATTATTTTCAGATATTCAAAAAACAAAATTATTTACTTTATCTTTGAGTGAGACAATATAATTATTAAATCAATTTAGTCAAAACATATTTCATAAACTATCAGCAAACTTAGGAAAAATAAAAATAGTCATTATATATAGAACAACTATTATACTAAAAACATAAATAAGTTTAAAAATTTTTGACATATTTTATATTATTTAAATAAATATTATATAAAAATTATTATATAAAAAAAAATAAAAATACAAAAAATAAAGGCTCTTTTTTTTCTACCGTAAG
>CAZIGU010000041.1:0-7325 GCA_964538545.1 uncultured Candidatus Peribacteria bacterium | reverse complement strand
AATACTATTATATTATGAGATAAAAATATATATCTGAGTTTATTAACAAATACATTTATTTTACATTCAAGAAAAACTATATTTTCTTTTTCATCTGTATAAACTATATCTATTTCATTATTCTTTCTATCAAGCCAAGTTCAAATAGTAGTGAAAACAAAATCCAATTTTTGTTTTTTATTTTCAAGTATCAAAAAATCTTTTACTAATTTTTCAAATTTAAATCATTTATATTTTCAAAAATCATCTAAAAATTTATCTAAAACCAATTCATAAAGTCAAAGTTCAAATTTTTCCTTATTTGGATAAATATATTTAAACCAAAAATTTAAAAAATTATCTTTTATTTCATATTTAGTTATATTTATTTTTTTCTCAAGAATTGGTTTTTTTACTTCTATTATATCATATATGTCTGATAGTTCTTTTAAATATATATCTATTTCTCAAGTTCAAAGTCAAACTTCATTCATTATTTCATTTCTTTTATTTTTTCATCCACTAATTGAATCAAGTATAATAAAAAGTCTTCTATATTTTCAAAACTATACTTTAATCAAGTTTTTTCTTGAATATATTTTTCTATCTTTTTTAAAAAACTTATTTTTTCAGATTTCTCAACAAAAATATAATAGAAATCTTTTTGTAAAATATTTTTATTTAAATGATTTATGAGTTCAGTTTTTTAAACTTTTCTTTTACCAAGTAAATATATAAGTTCAAAACTATCTGAATTTATTTTTTTGATAAAATATTTATCTCATTTGTTCTATTATAAAATTTCATAAATATTTTTTATAGTATAAATTTATTATAGTATAAAAATATTATATTATAAATCAAATCTATTTCCTATAAAACCTCCAACTATTTTCTAAACTTTCTCTCAAAGAAATTTTTGCTTTCCATCAAAGCTCTTTTAAAGCTTTTTCAGGAGTACAAAAAACACTTGCCAAATCTCAAGGTCTTCTTCAAACTATTTCATAATTTATTTTTTCTCATATTACATCTTCACTAGCTTTAATCATCTCCAAAACAGACACTCACTTCCCTGTTCATAAATTGTATACTTCAAAAAATCAAACATTTTTATTTTCTTCCATTATACTTAAGGGAAGAGTTAGAGATTGGTTATTTATTTTTTCATAAGCTTTCAAATGTCCATCTATCAAATCAACAACATCTATATAATCCCTTACTCAACTACCATCAATAGTGTTATAATCATTTCAAAAAACTGATAAAACTTCCAATTCTCAAGTAGCAACTTTCATAATAAAAGGTAGTAAATTATTTGGAATTCAAGCTGGATTTTCTCATAAATATCAACTTTTATGTGCTCAAATAGGATTAAAATACCTCAAATTGATTACTCTAAAATTTGCAAAATTAGCTAAATCTCTAAGAATTTGTTCTAATATAAATTTAGTAGTTCAATAAGGATTAGAACAATTTCAAGTTATTCAATTTTCATTTACTCAAATATTTCAAACAAAATTTGATGAATCATAAACTGTAGCTGAACTTGAAAATATAATATTTTTCACATTATATTTTTCCATACATTCAAATAAATTTAAACTTCAAACTATATTATTATCATAGTATAAAAATGTTTTTTCACAACTTTCTCAAACAGCTTTTAATCAAGCAAAATGAATAACTCAATCAAAATTATATTTTTTAAATATTTCTTCAAGTCAATTTTTATCTCTCAAATCCACCTCAAAAAAATCTATTTTATATCATAATATTTTTTCAATTCAAATTAAAGTATCTTTAGATGAATTAGATAAATTATCAATTATTACACATTTATATCAAGCTTCTTCAAAAGCTACAACTCAATGAGAACCTATATATCAAGTTCAACCTGTAATTAAAATATTTTTTTTCATAATTATATATTATTTTTAGTAAATTTTTTATTAAGTATATAATATAATATTGCTATAACAAAAATTAATATCAAAACTAACAAAATAACTATGGAAGTATATTCTTTTATTAAATCTTTATTTTCTCAAGCTATATATCAAATAGTCATAAGTATTAAGTTCCATATTCAAGCTCATAATCAAGTATATATAAAAAATTTTAAATAATTCATTTTAAATACTCATGCTGGTATACTGATAAGTTGCCTAACTGCTGGTATAAATCTTCAATTAAAAGTAGTTATAGATCAATGTTTTTCAAAATATTTTTCTCAAGCATTATAATGTTTTTCAGAAATAAATATATATTTTCAATATTTATGTATAATAGATTTTATAATACTAGCTCATAAATACTTTCATAAAAAATAATTTATACTAGCTCCAAATAAAGCTCAGAGTGTTCAAGCTAAAAAAGCTATTATAAAATTCATCTCTCATATACTAGATAAATATCAAGCTGGTATCATAGCAATTTCTGAAGGAAAAGGTATAAAACTAGATTCTATAGTCATCATTACAAATATTCAAATATATCAAAAATCTCAAACTTTATCAACTATAAATGTTGCTAATTCTGAAAACATAAAAACAAAAAATTAAAAAATAAACTAATTTAAATCCAAAGATATTTTACTAACAGTAGGTTCAATTTGTCAGTTATATTTACTTCAAATTCTTTTATCATAAGTACTTATAACTTCTCAAAAAACAGTTTCAAATGCAAATTGTCAAATTTTCATTCAAGGATATAAAGCAACAGGAATTTCATTTATATTTGTTATTTCAAGAGTTATAGTTCACTCAAATCAAGGGTCTATAAATCAAGCTGTAGAGTGAATAATTACTCAAAGTCTTCAAACACTACTTCTTCATTCACATCTAGCTACTAAATCATATGGTAATTTGATTTTTTCAAGAGTAACTCATAAAACAAATTGTCTAGGATGAAGTATAAAAGCTTCTCAATCAGGTATAAAAACAGTTTCTATATGTTTCTCATCTATATTTTTTTTAGGATCTATAACTGTTAAATTATCTCTTTTATAAAATTTAAAAGTATTTCAAAGTCTAAAATCTAAACTAGCAGGTCAAACTTGTTTTAAAATATCATAACTCTTAGACTCTATAACTAAATCTTTTTTTTCAATTCTGTTAAATATTTCTCTATCAGACAAAATCATAATTTAAAATTAAAAAATAAATTTCTATAAAAAATCCCTTTTTTCACATGAATTAAGGGATTTTTTATTTTTAAGCAAAATATCAGTCAAATTCTTCTTTATTTATTTCTTCTTTTACAAGTAAATCTTCACTTATTTTTATATGTAAATCTTTATTTGTATTTATTATATCTTTAGCTCTTTGATAAGCTGATGATAATAATTCTTTTACTTTTGAGTCAATTAAGTTTTGAGTATTATCAGAAAATGGTTTAACATCTCATTCTGCTCATAAATAGTTTCATGATACTCTATCTGGAGCAAAATTTTCAAGTCAAATTTCTTCATCCATTCAATATCTAGTTATCATATCACGAGCTATTTTTGTAGCTCTTTCTATATCATTTGAAGCTCAAGTAGTGATATTTTCTTTACCAAAAAATATTTCTTCTCGTGCTCTTCAAGCAAATAATACTGCTAATTCATCTATAAATTTTGCTTTAGAAACTAGAAGTCTATCTTTTTCAGGTAAAAACCAAGTTACTCACAAAGCTCATCATCTAGAAACTATACTTACTTTATGAACAGGGTCACTATGAGGTACTTTTTTACCTACCAAAGCATGTCATACTTCATGATAAGCTGTTATTTTTTTCTCTTCATCAGACATAATTTGAGTTTTTTTAGTTAATCACATAACTATTTTTTCAAATGCTAATTGCATATGTTCTCTATCTATTATATTCAAATTATCTCTTGCAGTAAGTATAGCAGCTTCATTTATCAAATTTCATAAATCTGCTCAACTAAATCAAACAGTAGAAGATGCAAATGATCTCAAATCTAGATTTGGATCCATAGGTTTATTTTTTGCATGAACTTTCAATATAGCTTCTCTGTCTTCTAAATTTGGTAAATTTATAGTTATTTTTCTATCAAATCTTCCTGGTCTTAATAAAGCTTTATCTAAAACATCAGCTCTATTAGTAGCTGCTATTACAATTATTTTTGTATCTGTTTCAAATCAATCCATTTCAGTTAATATTTGATTCAAAGTTTGTTCTCTTTCATCGTGTCAACCTCAAAGTCAAGGTCATCTTTTTTTTCAAATAGCATCTATTTCATCTATAAATATTATAGATGGAGACATTTTTTTAGCTTGTTCAAATAAATCTCTTACTCTAGAAGCTCAAACTCATACAAACATTTCTACAAACTCAGATCAAGAAATACTCAGAAATGGAACTTCACTTTCTCAAGCTACTGCTCTTGCTAACATAGTTTTTCAAGTACCTGGAGGTCATACTAGAAGCACTCATTTTGGTACTTTTGCTCAAATTTCTTTATATTTATCTGGAAACTTTAAGAAATCTACTATTTCTTTTAATTCTTCTTTTTCTTCTACTCGTCAAGCTATATCAGTAAAAAGTATTTTATCTTTTTTAGGATCATATACTTTTGCTCTTGATTTTCAAAAACTCATTGCATTTCAAGCCATTCATCACATTTTTCAAAGTATCAAAATTACTATAAAGAAAAACAATAAAAAAAGTATTATAGAAGGCAACATTTCTGCCCAAAATTTTTGACTAGTTAGATCTTTTACCTCTATTTTAGTAGTTATTCAAGTTCATGACTCCATAAGTCATAAATCTTTTAATGAATCTCTTTCTGGAAGTATAACTATATCTTTTTTAGTTTTTACTATATTATCTTCTATAACTTTTCAACTAAAAGTAGCTTCAGCTTTATTTCAATTTATTAAAATATCAGTATACAGTCCTGCTTCATAAGATTTTTTAAATTCATTTAAAGAAACTTTATTTTCTATAACAAATTGTCAATTATATATATTTGGTATTAAATAAGCTAACAACAATGATACAACTACAACTATTACAAAAGTTTTAGTAGAATTTGGTTTTTTATCTCAAGAATTTGTATTATTAGAATTATCTTGAGTCTTTTTAATATCTAAATTAAAGATTTTTTTGTTTTCTTTTTTATTGTTATCAACTTCTTTTTTATTTTTTCACATGTAATTATATTTAAAATTTAAAACGAGAATTATTTTATTTATAAGATGTTTTTTTGCAAATTTAAGTTTTAAAAAACTAGAATTTTTTAAAATTCTAGTTTAATTCTATATCTATATGTTTAACTTCTGGATATTTAGTTTTTATCTTTTTTTCTAAAACATCTATATTTTTTCATATTATTCTAGGAACTCTATCAGCATAATCTACACAAAATTTTAAAAATTCATTATAATCATCTTTTTCAGATAAAAATCAATTTTTATTTATTTCTTTTATTAAATGACTTCAATTAAATTCTACATCACATTTTATAACATAATTATTTAGATTCAAAGCTTCTGATTTAAAATGCATAACTTTTTTAATAATTGGTTCTGATTGTATAAGTTCAATAATTTCATCTTTAGTTTCCTCATCTATAGCTTTTCATAATAAATATCTTCTGTTTTCAATTATCAAAAATATAGCTACAAAAGCAAGTAAAAATCAAATTATAATAGATCATATACTATCAAAATAAGATATTTTTGTTATCTGAGTTAATAATATACTCATAAAAGCTATCAAAACTCACAACATAGCAACACTATCTTCAAGTATTACAGCTAAAGAAGCATTATCAGAGTTTTTTATAGATTCAACTAATCATAATTCTTTAACATAAATCGATTTTAAAGCTATATAAAGAGTTACTCATTCTACTATAAATGCAAAAACAAGTATAAAATAAATCCAAAAACTTGTTTCTATAATATGTGGATTTATAAGTCATTCTATTCAATGATATATAGTTATTCAAGCTCAAAGAAAAAATATTCAACAAGCCGAAATAATAGCCCAAAAAAATCTTTCTTTTCAATAACCATAATCATAATTATTGTCTGCTTTTTTTTGAGATTTCTTAATTCATATAAAAAGCAAAACTTGATTCATAGTATCTGCAAAACTATGTATAGCTTCTGCAAATAAAGCTCAAGATCAAGACATAATAAAACCTATAAATTTCATTATTGTTACAATAAAATTTCATATTATAGCTCGCAAAACAGCGATTATTCAACTGTCATTTTGAGAGGAGAGGTCATGTGACATAAAAAAATATTAAAAAATAAAGTATATATATGATATAAAAAATAATTTTTTGTCAAAAAAACTAGATTTTACCATAGCTTTACATATCATCTTGAAAATAATTTATATAATCTTCTTCGTTTACTATTCATTTATCTCTTAAATTATCTGCATAATTCTTCATAGATATCATTCATTCTGATTGTCACATTTCAATTGCATTATTTATTTGAGCCAAATCTCAACTTCTTATAAGATTTCTTATTCAAGGAGTCATCATCATTATTTCAAATATTCATACTCTTCAACCTCATATTTTAGGTATAAGTCTTTGAGATAAAACTCAAAACAATATATCTCACAATTTATATCTAACTGAGTGTTGTAATTCTGGATGAAAAAAATTTACAAGTCTAGTAATAGTCTGGACACTTCAAGCAGTATGAAGTGTAGAAATAACTAAATGTCAAGTTTCTGCTAATTCCATAGCTGCTTCAACAGTTTCTTTATCTCTCATTTCTCAAACCATAACTATATCTGGGTCTTCTCTCATTGCTGCTCTTAGAGCTGATGCAAAAGAAGCTGTATCTTTACCTATTTCTCTTTGAGAAAAAATTGATTTATCATCTTTAAATATAAATTCTATAGGATCTTCTATAGTTAAAATATGTTCTCTTCTAGTTTTGTTTATAGCATCAAGTACAGAAATCATAGATGTAGATTTTCAACTTCAAGTAGGTCATGTAACAAGTATAAGTCATCATTTTGCTTTTGTAAATTTTTCAACTCATTTAGGTAGTCATAACTCTTCTATAGTTTTAGGAGTAGAAGCTATTTTTCTCATAACAAAAGCCAAACGACCTAACTTAAAAAAGGCATTAACTCTGAATGGAGTTCAATCCGAATGTATATAAGCGAAGTCTGCATCCTTTTTTTCTAAAAAAGTTTTTACTTTTTCTTTATCATCTAAATAAAGTTCCAAAAGTATTTGTCTAGATTTTATTTTATCAAGAGTAGATCAATTTAATTTTCATAATTCTCAATGGATTCTAAATCAAATATTTTCTCATTCTGACATATGTATATCTGATGCTCAATTTTTTATAGCATAATCT